>JBFHHS010000181.1:0-5676 GCA_041596895.1 Crocinitomicaceae bacterium
GATTTTTTTCATGATTTTTTGTATTTTGTACGCTTTTGCATAAGCAAGCATCATGCTAAACTATAAAAGAATGTCTTTTTCAAGAAATAAAACGATCTTTTTTAAATTTTCTGCACTTTTTGTGCTGATTCCAACCTTAGTACTTCTAATCACGTCTTTAAAAATGAAAGACGGTGACAGTTTAAAAATTGGAAAAAAAATGCCCCTATCAACTCTTGAGATGACAGGGATAGATGGTCAGAATTACACCTTAGAATCGTTGAAGAAAACCAATGGAATCGTTGTAATTTTCTCATGCAACACGTGTCCTTTTGTTGTTGGGAATGATGGCTTTGAAGGATGGGAAAAACAGTATAATGATTTGCATCAAATCGCTTTAAGAAAGGGATTTGGTTTTGTTTTAGTTAATTCAAATGAAGCGAAACGAGAAGGGGAAGATTCTTTAGACGAAATGATTAATCATGCTAAAAAGGCAAAATATACCATGCCATATGTGGTAGATCAAGATTCTAAATTAGCAGATGAATTTGGAGCAAAAACAACACCACATGTGTTTGTTTTTGATTCAAAAAGTAAATTAGTCTATAAAGGTAGTATCGACAATATTTGGGATAGTAAACGTACTGAGACTCTCCCATATTTAATAAATGTGATGGATCATTTAACTGGTGATACCGATCTAATTGAAAAAAGTACACCACCGCGCGGGTGCAGTATTAAACGCACTAAATAAATTGTAAAAACTATAGATTATGAATAAAAAACTACTTATTGCCTGTTCGTTCCTTTTAGTAGGTTCAACATCATTTGCTCAACAAGGAGATGGAGGTCTTCCACGAGGAGCTGAATTGAAAACGTCGCTTACATCAATTGATGCACGTTCATTTGCTCAACCAAATGTAGACGCCCTTCGTGCCGAAGATGCCATAGTTGATCCTCAAGGCATTGCTCCTTGGCGTTTCGGTTATAACAATGAGACGGATTTAAGTATGACGAACTCGGGAACATGGTCCACTCTTCCTGACGGAGGATTAATCTGGCAATTAAGATTAGAATGTCAAGAAGCCCTAACGGTGAACTTAACCTTAGACAACGTAACTATTCCTGAAGGAAATGAGCTTTACGTTTTTAATGAAGATAAATCTTTTATCCTAGGTAAATTCACAAAAAATCATTTGTATAAAGGTGAACTTGGAACAGAATTGATTCCAGGTAGCGTTGCCATTGTTGAGTACTATGTGCCAAGTGAAAATGCAGATTTACATAGAAGTCTTCATATTAATAGAGTTACACATGGTTATAGAACATCTGGTGAATTCATTGAAAAAGCCTTTGGTTCATCTGGGAATTGTAATATGAACGCTAACTGCCCTGATGGTGATATTTGGGAGTACCAAAAAAGATCTGCTGTAATGTTGGTGTCTGGAAGTAGCGGATTTTGTTCAGGAGCTTTGATAAACAACACTCAAAATGATGGGAAACCATATGTATTAACAGCAAACCACTGTTATAGTAACCCAGCATCTTGGATTTTTAGATTCAACTGGGAAGCTGATGGTTGTTCAAACCCTGGAAGTTCTCCTTCTTTTCAGTCATTATCTGGAGCGGTTTTAAGAGCGAAAAGAACACCTTCAGATTTTTGTTTAGTTGAAATTACTGGAGGTTTAGTAGGTGGTATGGTACCTGCATCTTATAATGCATATTTATCAGGATGGAATAATCAAGATGTTGCACCGGACTCAACAGTTTGTATTCACCACCCATCTGGAGATATTAAGAAAATATCATTTGATGACGCCCCTGCAATTTCAGTCCAAGCAATGGGTTCTTCAGAAGCAAATAGTAGCTGGGAAGTGCACTGGGATCGTAACACAACTACAGAAGGTGGTTCATCTGGGTCTCCTTTATTCGATCAAGATCATAGAATTATTGGACAATTATGGGGTGGTGGAGCATCATGCTTCAACTTATCTGCACCGGATTATTACGGAAAACTTTCTAGTTCGTGGGAGCCATCAGGAAGTGCAAATAGCGCTCAATTAAAACATTGGTTAGACCCAACAAACTCTGGAATTGGAGCAATTGATGGATTATACACTGGTGAAGACTTAGGGGTTACACCTATTACTCCAACTATTGACTTTGAATTGTACCCAAATCCAAGCAATGGGGCATTTAAAGTAAATGTAAACGCTGCTAGTGTTGCAGGTTATACGATTGCTGTAACGGATGTGATGGGTAGAACTGTTTATAATTCTGAAATGACTTCTAACAACATGATGGTTGATTTAGGTGATGCGTCTAACGGAACATATTTAATGACTGTTATGGGGAACAATGTCCACTTAACGAAAACAATCGTTGTTAAAAAATAATACTTCTACACTACTTATGTAGTAAGGGCGGTTACGAAAGTAATCGCCCTTTTTTTTGCATTAATCATAACTTCGTTTACATTTGCGAAAAAACTGACCAATGAAATATTTACTATTCATTTTTTTAAGCGCTTCATTTGTCGCGCAAAGTCAAATTGATTATACAGTTACTGTTACCAAATTAATGGCTCTAGCGGATGATTGTGATGGTGGAGGTTTTTGTCTTTCTGCCCCTCAAGATCCTGTATTCAATATCTGGGTAACCGATGCTGAAGCGACAGAAAACACTTATTGTTGGATTTTTGATGGCGATGATAATCAAGCATATGGTTTATGGAATGACATTCCGAATGTAGAGATTGCTAATGAAACCGATGTTGTTTCAACTTATTTAACTTTTGATTTAGGTGGATTTGAGAGTGACAATTTGAATACGAACTGCACAAGTGCTTTCGGAGACGACGAGATTTTTGACCGTCAATATGTTGAGTTAATTAGCTTTGGAGCGTTGCAAAACGGAGTTCCTCACATCGACACATTATCAATCGGGGGAGTTTACTTTTTTGAAATTGAAGTTGTGTATCACGATTACGCTACTTTGAATGAATTAGAGCAAGAACTGAGTTTCGTTGTTGCACCAAACCCAAATAATGGTTCTTTCATTCTCAAATTAGATGAAAATAACAACAGTGGATTTACTGCATTAGTTACTGACATGATGGGAAGAACGGTTTATGCCACAGAAACTACTTCAAATGAAACCCAAATCGACATTACTAATCAAGATGCCGGAGTCTATTTTGTAACTGTCTTAGCTGATAACAAGCGTACTACTCAAAAGATGATTTTGAAATAACAGCATTTAGAATAAAAAAAAGGATGACTAATGGTCATCCTTTTTTTATGCGCTCAATTTCAACTTGAAGATCTCTATCCTTTTGCGTTAATTCTCCAACATCGTGCGTTGTAATTGAAATCCCCAATTTATTGTACCTGATAGTTAAATCAGCGTGATGATTAACCAAATCAGAATGCCTAGCCAATTTCAAAACAAACTCCGCTAATTCTGTTTGATTTTGAAAAACAAGCTCACCGCAAATTTCTTTCTCTTTAACCAACCAATTCATGTGACCACTTTTGAGTTAATACTAAAATCGATTCAAACAATGACTCGAAACTATCAATCACAAAATAAACATTCTGGATTTCATCTGTTTTAAACACTTGGTTTAGTACTTCGTCCATATCAAATATTCGCTTTTCATTCCCTTGACTTAATGAAGAAATTGATTCTCCATATGACGAAGCTATTCCTGCTCCATATAATTTGAGGCCATTTTGTTCAATTAAACCAAATTCAATTGTAAACCAATATAACCGTTGAAGCATCAACACCTTTTCTTTATCATGCGCTAATGATTTCCCAAGTTTTCCAAATTCATGTGCAAAATTTGAAAAAACAGGATTTGACAGCAATGGAATATGACCAAAAGTATCGTGAAACATATCCGGTTCTTCAAGGTAATCCAGAGATTCCATCGACCTTAACCAAGTTGAGGAGCAGAATTTTTTTTGTGACAATAAATCAAAAAATTCGTTCACAGGAATCAAACCAGGCACACAATATATCTCCCAACCGGTTCTCATTTCAAACCATTGATTTAATTTAGAAAACTCTGCAATGGCATCTGCATTCAAAACACTTTTCATGTTTTCCAATGCTTCAAGATATTCGCTACATGCTTTATCCTGTAAGTTCTTTTCTTGTCTTTCAAAAAGCGTTTTCCATACGAGAAAATCTTCTTGCGTGTACTTGTCGAATTGTTGTTTCATCAAAATATAGATTAAAAAAAAAGCCCGGTTCGAATCGAACCGGGCAGTGTAAAAAAGTATAATATTTGGCACTACATATCCAGCTCACATGTGAGATCAGGATAATAATATGTAGCGTTAATCATCATTGTTATAAGTCAAATATATTAATATTTAATAAATACGTTCTTAGGTTCAGTAAAAAACCTCAAGGCTTCCCATCCACCTTCGCGTCCTACACCAGAAGCTTTTACTCCTCCAAAAGGCGTTCTTAAATCACGAACTAACCAAGCATTTACCCATACAATTCCAGCATGAAGTTGATCTGCCATTCGATGAGCTCGCTTTAAATCCGATGTCCATAATGTGGAACTCAAACCGTATTGTGTAGAATTTGCCATCATCAAGACTTCCTCTTCAGTATCAAATGGAGTTATGGTAACCACAGGACCAAAAATCTCTTCTTGATTCGTTCTACAATCAAAAGCCAATCCTTCAATAACTGTTGGTCTTATATAATAACCCTGATCATAAGGAGCATCCAATAAAACACGTTCACCACCTGTCAAAACTGTTCCACCTTCTTCCTTCGCCAACTCGACATAAGAAAGCACTTTTTCCATGTGTGGTTTTGAAACTACAGCACCCATTTTAGCTGCTGGATCCTGAGGGTTTGACACAACAGTTGTAGCAACACGTTTCACAAATTCTTCTTTGAATTTATTATAGATTGGTCGCTCAACAAAGATGCGTGAGCCACACAAGCAAATTTGACCTTGATTAGCAAAAGATGAACGTAAAGTAGTACTCAACATTTCTTTGAAGTCGCAATCAGCAAAAATGATATCCAAAGCGCGGTCAGCAAGAAGATCCGCGAGCTTGAGACAGACCTGGGTTTCGACCTGTTCCAGCGGGTCGGACGTGGTGTCGCCCTGACCGCCGCCGGGCGGCGTTTCGCGGAAAACCTGTCCGCCGATCTGGGCGGGCTGCGCAGGACCGTGCAGGAGGCGGTGGCCGGCGGGGCGCGGAAAACCACCCTGTCCATCGGCATCCTGCCGACCTTTGCCAATCTCTGGCTGATCCCGCGCCTGCCGGATTTCCTGGCGGAGCATCCCGATATCGAACTGTCCCTGTCCACCCGGCTGGTGCCGTTCGATTTCGAGCGCGAGCCGCTTGATCTTGCCTTCCACTATGGTGGCGAGAATTGGCCGGGAACCCGGATGCACCATCTCTTCGGGGAAAAGGTGGCGCCGGTCTGTTCGCCACGGTTCCGCGATGCCCATGGTCTGGGCGCGGATCTGCACAACCTGTCCGACGCGCCGGTCCTGCATCTGGCCAGCCGAAGCAGCGCCTGGCCGGACTGGATGGAACAGGCCGGAATCGACCGCGCCGCGCCGCTCGAGGGGCGGTATTTCGACCAGCACTCGATGGTAATCTCGGCCGCGATCGCCTCTCTGGGGGCGGCGATCGTGCCGCTGCAGATGGTGGA
>JBFHHS010000182.1:0-5641 GCA_041596895.1 Crocinitomicaceae bacterium
GGTTCATATGAATGGTACTTTGGAGATGGAGATACATTGGAAACAACTGAATATGTAGACACTTTGACACATACCTATGCTGGTGAAGGTCCTTTTACAGTTACTTTAATCGCAAACGGTTGCGGTAATGAAAGGGATACGGTCTCTTTTGAAGTTTACCCAGAAACAATTGAAGATACTACCGTTATTATTGATGTCCCTGGCAACTTTACCTTCTACCCTAACCCTGTTTTAAGTGGGCAAGACATCTTCTTTTACATGAATGCGTTAAACAGCTCAGAAGGTACTGTAGAGTGTGATATTATCGATTTAAATGGTAAGAAGATTCGTTCCTTCGAACTCTCTCCTAATGCCGGTACATATCAAATTAAAAACAACCTTTCTAAGGGCCTTTACTTTATGCAAGTTAACCAAGGAAACAAACAACTTCATTGTAGTAAATTGGAGGTGATATAAAATCCTTTCGACACTTTTTCCAAAAGATGAAAAAATGTGTAGCATTTGAAGACTAAACATTAGTGCCAGGAAAAAAGTACTCGGAAATTGTAAATTAAAAACGCATCGCGTTAAGGATAGTAGCGGCATCCTTTTGTCCAAAAGATACAGCGGAAAGCCTGTTTAAACGCCCAAAAAAAAATCTAAAAACGTATTAAATTTCATCAATTTGTAAGTGCCCTAGACCAAAATCGTCAAAAGTCTTATCTTGTACCAAACACTTTACGTATGATTGTCATTATTGGAAATGGTATTGCCGGAGTTACTGTGGCGCGCAACATTCGAAAAAACAGCGACGAGGCGATAACTATTATCTCTTCTGAATCAAAGTATTTCTTTTCGCGTACTGCATTGATGTATGTGTACATGGGACATATGAAATTTGAGCATACACAACCTTATGAACCGCATTTCTGGACGAAAAACAAAATTGACTTGGAGCTTGGGCACGTAACGACAATCAATACCGATGAAAAATCAGTTTCTACACAAAGTGGAAAAACGATTCAATACGACAAACTCATTATTGCAAGTGGTTCGAAACCTAACAAATTTGGATGGCCTGGACAAGATGCCAATGGCGTTGGTGGTATGTACTCGAAACAAGATTTAGAATATATTGAAAGTCACTCCGAGAATCTTAAGTCTGCCGTAATTATTGGTGGTGGATTGATTGGTATTGAAATGGCAGAAATGTTCCTTTCTAGAAATATTGAAGTTCATTTTTTGGTTAGAGAGAAGTTGTTTTGGAACAATGTTTTGCCTGAGCAGGATGCGCAATTAATCATGAATCATTTTGAAAAACATCACGGTTTACACATGCATTATGACGATGAACTTGTCGAAATAAATACAGATGATGGCAATAACGCAGTTTCTGTACTCACTAAAAATGGTGATACGATTCCTTGTCAATTTGTTGGATTAACCGCCGGTGTTTCTCCAAATATTGATTTTGTAAAGTCAAGTGGGATTGAAACAAACCGTGGAATATTAATCAACACGTATTTTGAGACTTCTGCTTCAGATGTTTATGCCATAGGCGATTGTGCTGAATTTAAGAATCCTGTTGCGGGAAGAAGACCGATTGAACAAGTTTGGTACACGGGAAAAATTATGGGGGAAGCTTTGGCGCAAACCGTTACCGGAAATCGTACGGAATACAATCCAGGTCATTGGTTTAATTCGGCTAAATTCTTTGAGATTGAATATCAAACCTATGGTGTGGTGCAAAGTGAACTTCAAGAAAACGAAGCTGAATTTGTGTATCACAATGAGGAAAAGGAACTTCTTCTCCACTTTGTATTTGACAAGAACACTAAAAAATTCATCGGCATCAATAATTTTGGAATTCGAATGCGACATCCGGTCTTCAACAATTGGCTCCTAAATGAAGCTTCGATTGAAGAAGTGCTCACAGATTTAAAAACAGCCAACTTCGATCCTGAGTTTTATTCGAAATACGAAGAAGAAATTATCGCTCAATACAATGCCGAATTCAATGCGAAAGTTCAAGTGAACAAGACTAAATGGTGGCAAAAACTCATTAACGCTTAAAACATACTCATGGAAACAAATCATTCTGTATCAGGCGTTGAAGCGCATAAACTATCTGTTTTAAATAAAATTGGAATTGGACTATTTGGACTAGGTGTTCTTGGGCTTATAGAACTCATTGCGGTTTCTGTTTTAGGCAAAACAAGCCTAACAAAAACGGACAACTACGAAGCGTTTATTATTGGATCCTTTACTCTAATGGCAATCGGTGCTTTATTTTTCACCTTTAGTCGAACACATTTTTCATTCCGTTCTGTTTATGGTAAACACACCAATACCACTCAAAAAATTGGACTCTCAATCGGAGTAATTGGTTTTGGCATTTTAGCATCTGCCTGGCTGGGTATTGAACTAGAACCGGCTACCTTGTTTTTATGGTTGTCTCTTGGTTTAATGGCGATTGGTATTTTGACTTACACTTACGGGTCCTATGCAGGACATCCAGCAGGCATTAAGAATAACCATGTTTGGTTCAATTCATTTAGTAGTCGTGGCGCACTAGGTTGGCTTGCGGGTATTGCATTGACCGCTTTTTATATTCAGATTTATTGGTTCAGTGAAACGTTAACCTCCTTAATTAGTCTTTTCGATCCTATTTCTTTCTTACTGCGAGGAACACCTGCCGATCAGTGGTTTGTTTACGGAACCATTTACACCTTTGTGATTTTCTTTCTGGGCATTAAATTCATTATTAAATATCGCCATAACAAATATCAAATTGTACGAACAATTTCGGTGATTTTCTTTCAATTGGTCTTTGCCTATTTCTTACCATTTGTATTGGAAGCATTTAGTTCGCCCGATGCCGGATATTTCGGAAAGGATTTAAAAAATGTTTGGCCCTTGAATTATGGTTTTGCTGAAAGTTATCAATTGGATGCGATGTCTAAATCAGGTGTTTCGGGAATGTTCTATTTTATATGGGGAATTGTGCTGTTCTTAATCGTCACGCCATTTTTAACCTACCTCGTCGGAAAACGTTGGTATTGTTCTTGGGTTTGTGGTTGTGGTGGATTGGCCGAAACGGCGGGTGATAGTTTTAGACAACTTTCATCTAAAACTGAAATTTCGTGGAAGCTAGAGCGTTGGATCATTCATTCAGTCATGGTCTTCATCTTACTGATGACGATTGCATCACTTTGGCCTTACTTCACAAAGAAAGATTTTGAAATTGGTTTTTTAACAATAACACAAAAGAGCTATTTGATCTGGACAATTGGACTCTGTTTAATTTCTGCCGTTGCTCTGACCCTTGCGGCACGTAAATTCAAGAAAAACATTTTATTATTGGGTGTTGTAATTTTGGTTCTTTTCGCAGGATTAGTTGCTTATGCATACTATTCAGGAAACACAAAAGTCTTTTACTTTAAAAGCTCAAGCATCAAGAAAGTCTACGGGTTCTTTGTTGGAGCTGCTTTTGCTGGAGTGATAGGTGTTGGGTTCTACCCTATTTTAGGAAATCGCGTTTGGTGTCGTTTTGGATGCCCAATGGCGGGATACATGGGATTGTTCCAACGTTTTAAATCGAAATTCAGAATCACAACCAATGGATCTCAATGTATTTCTTGTGGTAATTGTTCAACTTATTGTGAGCAAGGAATCGACGTACGCGCCTATGCTCAGAAGGGAGAAAACATTGTACGCGCAAGTTGTGTAGGATGTGGTGTTTGTTCTGCCGTTTGTCCACGTGGCGTATTGAAATTAGAAAATGGTCCGGAAGAAGGTCGTTTTGAACCAAATCCATTGATTGTTACTAAAGACGGTGTGAAATTGAATCACTAAATTTGCACTTCTTAAATATCAGCATGGATCAGATAATTTCAGTGGTAATTCCAGCGTACAACGAAGAGCAATCAATCGGAAAGGTTGTTTCAGATATAGATCGCAATTTTGTAAAACACGTTATTGTAGTCAACAATAACTCTACAGATAACACCGTGGAAGTTGCTAAAAATGCGGGAGCCATTGTACTGGATGAACCCAATAAGGGATATGGTTGGGCTTGTTTAAAAGGGATAGCTAAAACCAAAGAGTTGAATACCGATATCGTTGTCTTTTTAGATGGTGATTATTCTGATTATCCACAGGAAATTCCCGATGTTGTCCGACCAATTTTAAACAATGGAATGGATCTAGTTATCGGATCTCGTGTATTGGGAAAGCGAGAAAAAGGATCATTGACTCCTCAGCAAGTTTTTGGAAATTGGTTAGCAACCCGTTTAATCCGAATTTTTTATGGTGCCTCTTTCACTGATTTAGGTCCGTTTAGAGCGATAAAATCTGATGTGCTTGAAGACCTTAGAATGGCGGATAAAACCTACGGTTGGACGATAGAAATGCAGATTAAAGCGGTAAAGAAAAAGTACCAATTTCAAGAGGTTGCTGTCAACTATAAGAAGCGAATTGGAGTTTCGAAGGTAAGTGGAACAGTAAAAGGTACCGTACTTGCGGGAATAAAGATTATATTTGCTGTCTTTAAATACCGTTTTTAGCACCGAATGCAGTATCACAATACTATGAATTTGAACAAGTCTATTACTAAAACATTTGCGGCATTCGTCATGTTGCTTATTGCCTTCGCGGGAAATAGTCAAGGAGTCCAAACCTTTTCAGGAAATGTAATCGATCAAAAAACGGAACGTTCCGTGGAAGAATTGGAGATTCAAATTCAGCATTTGGACACGAAAAAATCGTACACAACAGAAACAAACGATGACGGAAAATTCACCTTCACGCAGGTTCCTGTTGGAAAATATGAATTGACGGTTACTGACGAAGATTACAACAAAGACAATTTTAACTTTGAAGTTACAGAGACGCATTTACCGAATTTAGATTTTTCAGTAAACAGAAAAGTTTCTTGGATGTTTAACTGGGGAGATGCATATGGATTAGAACATTACTGGTCGCATTTCACAGCGAAAATCATCATTTTCATTTACTTCGCAGGATTGGTACTGGTCTTATTTTATAGTATTCTACAATTAACATTGGCCATTGCATATGTTAAGAACAAGAAGAAAAAGAAAGATTTAGTCCGACCTGCATTTGATCCCGCTACTGCACCAAAAGTAACTGTTCAATTGCCAATGTTTAATGAATTATATGTTGCTGAACGTATTATTGAAACGTGTGCAGCATTTGATTATCCAGCAGATAAATTACAAATTCAAGTGTTGGATGACTCTACCGATGAAACAAAGGATGTAATTGCGAAAAAAGTAGCGGAAGTTGCTGCTAGAGGTGTAAACATTCAACACATTCACAGAACAGATAGAACTGGGTATAAGGCTGGTGCACTGGATGATGCCATGGATCAAGTTGAAGGAGAATTTATCGCCATTTTTGATGCAGACTTTATTCCAGAAAAAGATTGGTTGCAGAAAACAATGCCAAATTTTGACAGCGACGATGTTGGCGTAGTGCAAACGCGTTGGGGGCATATCAATAAAGATTATTCTTTGCTAACTGAGCTTCAAGCGTTCGGATTGAACGGACACTTTGCCATTGAGCAAGGAGGAAGAACAGCTTCAGGGCATTTTATCAACTTCAATGGCACCGGTGGTGTGTGGAGAAAAAAATGTATTGA
>JBFHHS010000183.1:0-5595 GCA_041596895.1 Crocinitomicaceae bacterium
AAGCATAAAAAAAGAATTTTTAATCCTGGTTAATGACAAGGTAGGATTACTATTGATGTACCTCATGCCTATCTTGCTTGTGTTCATCATTACTTTAGTTCAGGACAGTACATTTAAGCTGGTCAATGAAAATACAATTGAAATCGTTGTTGTAAATAATGACCAAGGAAACCTCGGAGACACGTTAATCTCGCTTCTGAAGAGTTCAGGTTCTTTTGATATTTCTGAACAGAGCAATATTGAATCTACCAAAATTCAAGAGAGTTTGCTAAATGATGATCATTTATTGGCTATTGAAATCCCCTCTTCATTCTCACAAAACCTAAATGAAAAGGCTAACAACATCAGTTCAAATATGTTACAAGAATTTGGAATTGGTGAAGAAACGACAAGCAAAACAAATGAACCTGTTTTGCCTCTTTCATTATACTACGACCCAGTTCTTCAAGAAAGTTTCCGTTTTTCTATTGTCAGTTCAATTTATTCCTATTTAAGCGCTCTAGAAAATCGTTTAATGATTGAAAACTTGTACACACAAATGGGATATGATGAAATTCCAGATGCAATGGAACAACAATTCTTCAACAATCGCATTGGTATCAACCAAATTTCAGCAAATAATGCTGCCGGAGAAGTTATTCCTAACTCCACTCAACATAACGTTCCTGCTTGGTCTATTTTCGCAATGTTTTTCATGGTCATTTCATTAGGCGGGAATATTGTAAAAGAAAGAGTCAGCGGAAGCTTTATTCGATTACAAACCATACCTGCTAGTTTTTCATTGGTATTAATCAGTAAAATGTTCATGTATCTGGTAGTTGCGATAACACAACTCGCTGTGATCTTCATGTTAGGAAAGTTTATTTTCCCGTTTATTGGATTACCATCATTGTCCCTTCCGAGTAATATCCTAGGACTCATTGTAATTTCTGTTTTATCCGCATTATCTGCGATAAGCTTTGCGATGCTTGTTGGAACTTACGCGAAGACACAGGAACAAGCTAGTGGATTTGGAGCCATAACCGTTATTATACTCGCCGCAATTGGTGGTATTTGGGTGCCAACTTTTGTCATGCCATACTATTTACAACAAATCGGAAAAATTTCACCTATGCATTGGTGTCTGGAAGGATATTATGCATTATTTTTAAAAGGAGGTGATTGGTATTTGCTAACACCTACCCTTATATTCTTAATATTATTTATTTTAGCGTGTCAGATTTTGATATACGTGAAATTAAAAATTCAAAATTACATTTGAGATGAGTCAAACTAGAGAAGAATTAACACTAGAACTAAAGAAACATATCGTTGAATACTTGAACCTTTTGGACATCAAACCAGAAGAGATTAAAGATAACGAACCATTATTCGGACCAGAATTAGGATTGGATTCGATTGATTCTGTTGAGATGATCGTTCTTTTAGATCGAGAGTACGGAATTAAAATCAACAACCCTACAGAAGGAAGAACTATTCTTGTTGATGTAAACACAATCGTTGATTACATTCTAGCGAATAAAAAATAATTAGATGAGTAGAGTTGTTGTAACCGGTATTGGTGTTGTTTCGGCAATTGGCAATGATGTTGCATCAAATCATGCTCAGCTAAAACGATGTGAATCTGGTATTGGGAAAGCCAAGCATTTCACTTCAAAATATGTGGATTCTTTAAATTTTGCTGAAGTAAAATTGAGCAATGAAGAATTAAAAACGAAACTTAACCTAACAGGTAAAAAAGGTATAAGTAGAACTGCACTTCTAGCAATTCTTGCCTTTAAAGAAGCTATTCATCAAGCCGGTTTATCTCAAGAAGAGATTAAATCCTATCGTACTGGTTTTATTTCCTCAAGTACTGTTGGTGGCATGTGTAATACGGACGAATTATACGCAGATGCTAACCTCAAAGGGACTCCTTCTGAATATGTTGGAGCTTATGGTGGTGGTGAACATACTTTGCGTATTATTGAACAGTTTGGAATTAAAGGATTTACATCTACAATCAATACTGCTTGTTCGTCTTCTGCCAATGCCATCATGCTAGGTTCACGTTTAATAAAATCGGGTCGTCTAGATCGTGTTATTGTTGGTGGAGCCGATTCATTGGCAAAATATACGGTCAACGGGTTTAATGCCTTAATGATTCTCTCATCAAACCCATGTAAACCATTCGACAATCAAAGAGATGGGTTAACATTGGGCGAAGGTGCAGGATACCTTGTGCTTGAACGCGCGGATTTATCAGAGGACAAAGAACACCTTGCTGAAGTTTTAGGATATGGGAATGCCAATGATGCCTTCCACCCTTCTGCTACTTCAGACGAGGCATTTGGACCATGTTTAGCCATGGAACGTGCACTTGAATCAGCACAGATAACTTCTTCACAAGTGGATTATATCAATGCGCATGGCACAGGAACTCCGAACAATGATGTAACAGAAATGTTTGCATTTCATAAAACATTTGGGACGATTCCTCCTTACAATTCAACAAAATCATACACGGGACACACACTTGCAGCTTCGGGTGCGATAGAATCTATTTTTAGCATTTTATCCATGCAAAGCAATGAACTTTACCCAAGTTTAAATTGTGTTGATCCAATATCAACGTACAACACTACTCCTATTCAAAGTTTAACTGAAGCAGACTTAAATATTGTTATGTCAAATTCTTTTGGATTTGGAGGAAATTGTACTTCAGTCATTTTTTCAAAAGCCGCGCGATGTTTATAACAGACTTAAAAGCAATATCGCCACAACTTACATATAATGCTGAGTTTTTAGGTGGTGAAAAAACCTCACATGAAGACACTGTGTATCATGTTATCGAACCGGATTACATGGAATTTATTCCGAAAGGTTTACTTCGTAGAATGGGAAAAGCTGTTCGGATGGGAGTTGGAGCAGGATTACCTTTAGTTAAAAAACATGCTGATCTCGACGGTGTTATTATTGGAACTGCAAATGGCGGACTGGAAGACTGTATTAAATTTTTAAACCAAATTGTTGAATACGATGAAGGAACATTAACTCCTACCAATTTTGTTCAAAGTACACCAAATGCGGTAGCCGGACAATTGGCGTTAATGGGAGAAAATCGTGGTTACAATATCACTTATACAAACGGAGGGACTTCTTTTGAAAATGCATTGCTTGATGCTCTTTTACTTTTCGAGGAAGGAACAAATAAGAAGTTATTAATCGGTGGAATTGAAGAGATTTCAGATTATAATTATAACATCGATTCATTATCGCATAAGTATAAAAAAGAAATCGTAAAAGACACTGAATTAATTGATTCAACAACTCCTGGTACGGTATGCGGTGAAGGCGCTGCTTTATTTGTGGTTGAAAACAATGCCGATAGTTATCTTGCTCAAATTAAAGATGTTGCGCAAATCACCTACCCGAACGAAGAAGATATTACACAATGTCTGATTGAAATGTTGAATCGACATGATTTAAAACTGACGGACATTGATTCAGTTATGCTCGGTTACAATGGAGATATTGATCATAATTCTTGGTATGAGTACATTGAGAATGCACTGCTTGTTCATAGTAATTCGTACAGCTTTAAAAACCTGATTGGAGATTATCGAACTTGCACCTCTTTTGCTACATGGCTTGCTACACACATGTTAAATGGAGAAACGAGTTTTAATAAACACATTGCTCGCAGAGTCTCGAATACAGACGCACCAAAAAACATCTTGATTTACAATCATTTTGATACTGTACGTCACGGCTTCATCTTAATGACTAAATAATAATATTATGGGATACATTACAAATGAGAATTTGAAATTCTTAAAGTCGTTGGCAAAAAACAATGACCGTGATTGGTTCGCTGATCACAAAGATGAATATCAAAAACACCATGAAGTGATGATTTCCTTTGCCGATGAGTTGTTGTCTAAAATGAATCAACACGATAACATCGAGACGGTAAGCGGTAAAAAAAGCTTACAACGAATTTATAGAGATGTACGATTTTCAAAAGATAAATCACCATACAAAACACATTGGGGTGGTGGTTTTAAACGTGCAACAAAACTACTTCGTGGTGGGTATTATTATCATATTCAACCTGATGGTGGTTCATTTATTGGAGGCGGTTTTTGGGGGCCGAACAAAGAGGATTTATTGCGAATACGAGAAGATATCGCTAGCGATGCATCTGATTTACGTGAAATTATTACAAGCCCAGAATTTGTAAATACTTTTGGTGAACTTCAAGGAGAACAATTGAAATCGGCACCGAAGGGATTTGATAAAGAACATGCTGATATTGATTTATTGAGATACAAACAATTCTTAATTGGAAAACACTTTACAGATAAAGAAGTCCTCGCAGATGATTTTATTGATCGCGCAAATGATACTTTTAAAAAAATGCGCCCGTTTTTCGACTATATGAGTGATGTGCTCACTACCGACTCTAACGGTTCTCCCCTATTTTAATGTCGACTATCTCAACTGGTATTATCACTACACCACTTGGAGAAATGCACATTGGTGTCTCTAAAAAAGGAGTGTGCTTTTTAGAATTTGAAAATAAAGCAAGAGTTGAGAACCACATTAACACACTTTCACGCGATCACAAAATAGTTGAAGAGCAATCCAATAAGATCATACAACAGACGCAAACCGAAATCAATCAATACTTCAATAAAGCATTGGTCACGTTTACGATTCCGTTAGACTTCGTTGGAACAGATTTTCAATGTGCAGTTTGGAATGCACTGCTGGATATTCCCTTTGGTCAAACCCGCACCTACCTCGATCAAGCCAAAACAATTGGTGATGTAAAAGCAATTCGCGCAGTAGCCACGGCCAATGGTAAAAACAGAATCGCTATCATCGTACCTTGCCACCGAGTCATTGGTTCAGATGGGAGTTTAACCGGATACGCGGGTGAATTGTGGCGCAAGAAAAAATTACTGGAATTAGAAAGCAATCAAGGTAGTTTGTTCTAATCCTTTTTTTGTAGATTTAAAGTAAATATTACTACCTATGAAAAACATCATTTTAACAGCGGCAGCTTTTGTTTTATCACTGACCGCTTTTTCTCAAAAAATTTATACTACCAATTCAGAATACAGCGCAGACATTAAAGTTTATGTGGTAAGTAGCGAGTACAACGCTGATTTAAAAGTGTATAAAGTAAGCAGCGAATACAACGCAAAAGACAATAAAGGGCTTTGGTACTTTGAAGACAGTGAATATTCTGCTGATAAGAAGATTTACTTTGTAAATAGCGAGTACAATGCAGATTTAAAAATTTACTTCGTGGACAGCGAATACAATGCAGGTTGGCGAGAATCAAGTAAAAAACATTTGTTGTACTAAACCAAAATGTATCCCAAGAGCAGATAATTGAATTTCAGTTATCTGCTTTTTTAGTTTCAGGCAATCAACTTCACAATTTGCTTTAGTATTTTTGTGTTATTATTCAGAATTCAAATTATGAGTGTTAGACAATCCTTCGTTTTTATTAGTTTATTTCTCCTTGCGGCAATTGGTGTAACCGCAATTTTTTGGACACCAATACTATGGAGTCTAATTGTTTTTGGACCACTTATTCTCATT
>JBFHHS010000184.1:0-5558 GCA_041596895.1 Crocinitomicaceae bacterium
AGTTTGATGCACCGTTCGCAGTAAAAATAACTTCATCTTCGCTACAAATAGACTGATCAGGATCATTAGAGCTTAAAGTAGTAGTCGGTGAAGTGAAAACGGTAAATTCAACTGTGTCACTGTTATTCGAACAACCACTAAAGTCTCCCAAAACATAAACTTCATCACCATCAACTAACAAAGACGTATTCAATGTACTTGTAGAGGACAATGAACCTTGACCAGTGCCGTTGATGAAATATTGAAATAGGGAAGCGCCTCCAGCGTTAAAAGTTACGTTGGTGCCCGAACATATAGTGTCATTGGTATTTACGCTCATCGAGACGTTAGGCAATTGGTTGACACTGTAGGTGAAAAACTCTGGAGCTTCTTTCGCACAATTTTCAATGCTATATCCTATTACAGTAACGGTGTCACTATTCAATAGCTCGCTTGTAGAAAATGTATTGACTCCAGGAGCTCCTTGAGAAACACCATTTATAAAAAATTCATAAGTTTCTGCTCCAGAACCTGTAAAAGTGATGGTATCACCTTCACATATAACATTTCCACCGCTAGATTCGGAAAGGGTTGTTGATGGCAGGGGATGAACTGTAAAAATCATAGATAATGTATCTGTGCAATTGATGTCATCTTTACCAACAACCATCACTGTGTCATTATTTGCAATTCCTGTAGTGTTATAAACCCCTGGATTTAAATAACCAGTCACACCAGTCCCGTTTATTAAAAATTGGAAATCGACCAATGGGTCTAGTGAGCTAGAGTTAAATGTGACCGCATCCAATTCACAAATGGTGGTATCGGAATCGGATGAGGTCCAATCAAATATTGGTAAATCATTTACGACATACTGAAAAGTCAACCATCCATCACTTGGACATGAATTTTCGTAGGCCACAACACTCACACTATCATTGTTATTTAATGATGAGGTGACATACAAGGTATCATTGACGGAAGGAGTGTTTTGAGAAACACCATTTAAGAAGAATTCAAATGTAGCGCCATTCGTTGCACTCGAAGCTTCAAAAATCACTTCTTCTCCTTGACAGATTGTAGTGTCCAACTCTGTTGTTGAAAGGAAAACTGATGGGTTATTAATATGAACGATAACTGATGCAGTGTCAGTACAAAAATTTGTGTAGGTAGAAACAAGAACAACATCAAAATCACCACTTGTTATAAATACATGCTGATTAGTATCTGCCTCATAGCTGATATAGGTGCTGTCTGATGGCCCTGTTGATTGCCAATAAGACGTTGATCCATCTCCAAAATACCAAATTGAAGTTATATCTGCAGAGTTTCCAGAAATTGCGGTTGAATTATTTGTGACCATAGTTGTATCACCAAAACAGAAGGGTCCATCTACAGTGAAACTAGCTGTCACTGCTTGGGTTGTGCTAAAATCCCAGTTGGTGTTTCCACCATTGTCATTTGAGAAAAGTGTTGTAATTGCTGCGTTTCCACATGTTATTCCGGTGATTTCAACACATTCTGAGATCACATCTGCAGTTGTTGTTTTGTTAAAAACAGCAGGAAAAGCAGGGTTACTAGAACGTATAAAGATCGAATCTTTACAATTAGCTATCATCTGTAAACTATCTGATATTGTATGAACAGAAAGCGAATCAAATTGAATTTCACTGCCTTTAATAATCTTCAGTTTAGCATAGTTATTATCTCCAGAAACGCGTTGAGGACTTCCTAGAGTTGAAAAGTCTAACGTTACATTATGGAAGCTTAAATCATTTGTTGTTAAGAAATTTTCATTTGTAGCTGAACCAATATTTAACTGTGAAGTCCCAGAGTTAAATGTGAAATTTGCTGTGACATATTCAGAACTAAAACCAATAGCTAAATTGATTTCAGATGCATCAAAATCCAATGATTTATTTTCCAAGGTTGGGAGTTCGAAAACTTGAATCGACCCTGAGTTGACAGTATGACTATTTGTATTAAATCCGCCAGATAAAAGATAGATCGATGTAGTATCTGTCATGTTCAATTGACTAACTAAATCAACAGTTTCTGAGTCGTCTTGTGTATAGATTGAAATGTTACAATCAACCGTGCTGGATGCAGGATTAAAATTAGCTCCGGCATTAAATTCTAATCTCAAATCAATGCTGCTTCGAGTAACGAATAGATTAGGTTGAAAGATAACATCTCCAAAACTAAAAAGGTTGGAGTCAAGTTTTAAAGTTGGATTATTCAAAGAGGTACTCCAATCCATATATCCAAAATAAGAGTTGTCATCAACTAATACTTCTTGACCTAAAATATTAAAAGATAACGCATCAAAAATTACACTGTCAGAATAAGAAGGCATGCAAACTGCTGATGGTCCATTTGAACTTAGAGACCAATGTGCTGGATCCGTCCAATTTCCAGAATTGTTTATCCAATAAAAAGCTGTGCCTACAAAAGTCCAGCCTGATGAACCTGTGGTATCAGAAAGCGAAACATTGTAAACTTGCCCTGTTGGACTTAATGCATTTACATTCGTAATAGATAGGTTTGATGCGGAAAGAATTGGAAAACCTCCTTTGGTAATGGTTGCTGGGGTTGAAAGGTCATCAAATGAATTGATTAAGAACGCATTGGTGCAATTTCCAGAAACTGATAATGAGTCAATATTTTGTGATGAACTGTTGTCCAAAAGTAATTGAGTGGAAGGGGGTAATTGTAACAGCGAAAATGAATTATCATTTGATATTTGAAGTATGGTTGAAGATGCAATAACATCATTGTACACCTGATTCCCTCCGTTAAAACTGATGGTTCCGGTATTGTTTAGGTTAATTGTAGAGTTAATAGCAGTCCAAGTTAGAGTGGTTGGGTCAACGTCCCAGTTAGTGCCTGTTACATTTACAATAGTGTTATCGAAATCAATGTTTCTTGTATTTGCAATGTTGGAATAAAACGCATTGCAATCTATTGTTATCGTATTAGCAATAAATCCTCCTTGATTTAGATAGATGTCTTTCAAGTTTGATAAATCATCAATTAACGAAACATCGGCTGTTCCAATAAAGTAAAAGTCATGATTCCAGTTTTGGCCGTTTGATGTTATAGATTGTGCAGATCCGGCATTCATGTTAATGTCGCCAAACCAAGTGAAATTTGCTAATCCATTAGATATTAATGACCCTTGAATTTCAATAGAAGGCAGGGTAGAAGCAAAAGTAAAAACATTTGGAACTGCACTGTAATCAAAGTTCAAAACTGTAACAGCGACATCCATGTTCACTGTATTCGCTATTGAAGCTAAGCCTGAATTATTGTCGAAAATAACATTGTCTATATTTGTAGGTAATGCGGCGCCAGGAGCGCCTCCAGATGCAGTAGACCAATGGTTTGTGTTGTCAGACCAGTCACCAGTACCACCTACCCAATACACATCAATTGCAACAGAAAAAGACGTAAAAAATAAAAGGGAAATCAAACTTAAGAGTAAGTTTTTCATATCTAAAAATGGTTAGTTTAAGTCTCACAAATATCTTCAAAAATTCAAGGATTAAAAATTTATTACTGAGATATTTAGCGCTTTTTTAAAATAATTCTAAATAACTTTTTGTCCTTGGGACTTAATTCCCTAGTTTTGTCATACCAGATATTTAATCACTATGAAATACTTCTACTTCAGATTAGTTGCAATATTGGTGTTGCCATTTTACGGCCTAAATACTTATGCTCAAACGGACACGTTAGGTGTTAAGCCTGACACTTCTTATGCTGTGCCTCAAACAATTGATGCAAGTTTAGAGGTGATGAAAGCACCTGAAGGTTTTGTAGTTTCGGAATTATTTAATGGATATATCCACTATCAAGCAAGCGCTTCTATTTTACTAACATTCATTTCGGATGTGAATTACATTAAAATATGTGAGGGTATGACTCCAGAATACTACGAGTCAAATAAGCTTGTTTTTGTAAGTAAAAGAGAATTGCTCTCTGAAAATGGTACTCGAGGAGCATGCTATAAATTCACTTTTATGTTAGACGGAATTGAATTTACACGTCAAATGGCTTTTTGTGGAGATTTGAATAATACACTATGGGTAAATGCAACCTATCCTTCAAAGTATAATGCGTTGCTCGATGATGATTTTGATAAAGCACTGAATACAATCGATATTAAACTGATTAAATGATGAAAGGTTTAAGTTTAATATTCGGATTTTGCCTCATGATTTCATCCTTGTTTGGTCAACAAACAGTGAATCACCATGTAGATTTTTCTTCAGGACTTCAAAATATGTGGGGGCCATCTTGGAGTGCTTTTTCGATTAATCAAACTACTACATTATTCGAAGTTAACTGGGATGAACCATTTGATACAGGGAATGGCGCTATTACAACAATTGCAGGACAACAATTTGGTTTTGCTGTCGCAGGAAATTTCTCGGGAACTATTGGAAGTGAATTTTCGCTGCAGGGGTTCACTACGGGTGAAGTTGAGGTTGATTACCCAATTGATGTTGTGCTGGATATGCCAACAGATTTGACTTATGATCAAGGTGATCCGGTAACGATTGAGACGGATTATACTGTAGCTTCGAATTACGCTTTGGATACTTATTATCCTAGTGCAGGAGAAGCCACGCTTGATCTGTACTTTCAAATGGGAGCTGGGTTATCTGCCACTTTGTGTGCGTTTGGATGTACTTCATTTCCAATTATTCCGCAATTCAATACAGGACTTCAAACAATTAACATTTTTACAGTTAATACCAGTGAAATTAGTTTTTTCAGTTTCAATGGAAGTACACCGTTATATTCGTATAATATATTTCCACTGAGTACTACTATGATTCCAGGAGATCCTCTTGGCAATTTTGGTTTAAGTGCAGAGCTCGATTTACCATATGTGACAACATCTGATAATTTAATTGCGCAGGACTTGGAGGCTTGTGGAGAGGATACTTATCTGAATATGAATCTGGATATCTTTGCTCTTTTAGGTAATATTCCCGGTCCTGTTGGAGCGGTACTAGGCAATTTAAGTGGCTCACAGCCTTTGATTTTTGGCGCAGAAATATACTGGAATCTCTTTTCAGCTAGTTTGGATGTCAACATACACAATAAACAATGTTTTGATTTTACCCCCAAAGTATATGCTAAATTGGAATTTCCGGTTGCAGTAGAATATCAAATTTTTGATCCGGGAGGCGGGCTAGTTTCGGCGAGTACAAGTTCTATTATTAATGTCGAACTTGGCAATGATGTTGAGTATAAATTCCCGTGTTATTATGAGGAACTAGATATTATACCAACATATTCCATTGATGGGATATTTAGGAATCACACATTTGATTCAATCTCATTCGATTTTTTAATGAGTGCTTTTGCTTTTGGAATCACAATTCCACCAATCGAAATCACCCCGGAAATAAATGTTCCTGAGATTTGTGTTCCAATTGCTTGGCCTTGTCCTACATGGAGTAAACCATGGAGATGGTGTTCAGGTTGGGCATGTACTCCTGCATTTACAATTCCTGCGGTTGGATATTCTGGTGATACTTTTGGTGTGGGTCCTCTCTGGAATCCGC
>JBFHHS010000185.1:0-5534 GCA_041596895.1 Crocinitomicaceae bacterium
CTTAAACAACTTTCGGCTCACCCTTGGGATGCTCTTGATGAGAACCTTAAGATTGGAGACCAAGTTAAAGGTAAAGTTGTTGTTATGGCTGATTATGGTGCTTTCGTTGAGATCGCTGCTGGAGTTGAAGGTCTAATCCACGTTTCTGAAATGAGCTGGTCTCAGCACTTACGTTCGGCACAAGACTTCTTAAAAGTTGGTGACGAAGTTGAAGCTGTTATTTTAACACTTGACAGAGAAGAAAGAAAAATGTCTCTTGGAATTAAGCAATTAATGCCAGATCCATGGGAAGCTATTGAAGGTAAATACGCTGTTCATACTCAACACACTGCGAAAGTTAGAAACTTTACAAACTTTGGTGTATTCGTTGAGTTAGAAGAAGGTGTTGATGGATTAATCCATATCTCTGACCTTTCTTGGCAAAAGAAAATCAAGCATCCATCTGAATTCTGTAAAGTAGATGACGCAATGGAAGTTATCGTTCTTGAAATCGATCGTGAAAACCGCCGTATTTCTTTAGGACACAAACAGCTTGAAGAGAATCCATGGCAAGTATTTGAATCTACATTTACTGAAGGTTCAACTCACCAAGGAACCATTGTTGAAAACAAAGACAAATCTGGAATCGTTTCTTTACCATACGGACTTGAGGGTATTTGCCCAGCTCGTCATATGAGAAAAGCAGATGGATCTAACGCGCAAGTGGAAGAAACATTAGATTTCGTTGTTATTGAATTTAACAAAGATGCACGTAAGATTGTTGTATCTCACACTAGAACATTTGAAGAAGGTGATGATAGACCATCTACTTCTAAAGGTAAATCTGGTGGAAGTGCTTCAAACGCAGTTAAAGCAAACAACTCTAACACTGAAAAGTCTACTTTAGGTGATTTAGATGCATTAGCTGAATTAAAAGAGAAAATGGAAAAAGGTAAATAACCCTACTCCACTTCATATTAAAAGGCCTTGAGAAATCAAGGCCTTTTTTTTACTTTAATCTTACCTGAACAATCTAATTGGTAATAACATAAAAGCAGAGTACCGATAAAAGCTACAACCTCCCATGTAATGTAGAGAAATCAATTAAATTGGTTGTGTGATTTACTCAATCTGAATTAATTCACACACATTAATTCATAAAAAAAGGAGCTTCTTTTAGAAGCTCCTTTTCAATCTATTACTATTGAACTTATTGAATCGATTTTGCCATTGTAATCAAACCATTTGATGATTGCATCCCAATTACTTGTTTGATTAATGTCCCTTCAGAATCTATAACCAATAAAGTAGGATATGCTCTTACACGGTATCTTTTAGCCAATTCTACACCAATTGGATTCTTTTCCATTTCAATTTTTAAGTTGATAAATTTCTTATTAAAGACTTCACCAACCTTTTCGTCTTTAAACGATGTTGCTGCCATTCTCTTACAAGGCCCGCACCAATCAGTGTAACAGTCAATAAATATCAATTTACCTGTTTCTTTCGACATCGCTTTTGCTTCATCTAAAGAAATATCTGCGAATGCAATTCCTTTATCACCTTCACTAGCCGAAGTCATCATCAATACTGATACGAGCGCTACGAATAATATTTTAATACTTTTTTTCATCTTTTGTTTATTATGAACGTTAAGTTAGTCATTTACTTACAAGGTTAAAAATCTAATTAGTGTTTTTCTTGTAGGTCAAAGTTGTTACCTTTAAAACAATATTCATTCCAAAAGTAGAATGACTCCAAAATATATAACGAATAACGCCTTTCTAATTGCAGAAGTTAATGATTTCATTTCAACTTGGAATAACTCTGCCCATACTATAACTGCCTATAGTTCTGGCTCGACAGGAAAACCTAAGCCGATAGTTTTACAGAAAGTTCATATGCGTGCATCAGCAAATATGACTGGGCGTTACTTCAATCTAAAACAAGGCGAATCCATTTTACTTAATATGTCCCCGAAAACGATTGGTGGAATGATGGTTATTGTTCGTGCTATTGAATTGAATCTACGTCTTATTGTTACAGATGTATCAGCAAGCCCACTAGAATCAATTGATGAGCACATAGATTTTGCAGCCATGGTTCCACTTCAAGTTTCAACGAGCCTGGAGAGGTGCCCCAAAAAATTTGCACTCATTAAAACACTGATTATTGGTGGCGGAGCGATTTCAACAACCTTGTCACAACAAATCACTTCACTTAAATGTAATGTATATCAGACATTTGGAATGACAGAGACCATTTCACATATCGCTTTGAAGAATTTAAAATCAACGGATGTGAGTTACGAAACACTCGATGGTGTAACCATTGAAACTGAAAACGAATGTCTGGTTATTTCATCACCACACTTGGGATTGAATCGCTTAAAAACAAATGACATTATTGAACTGATCACTCCTACTCGATTTAATTGGTTAGGACGTAGCGACTTTGCCATAAATAGCGGAGGAATTAAAATTATACCAGAAGTTATAGAGTCGAAATTACATGAAATTATAAAGTCCAACTTCTTTTCAATAGGCCTACCCGATTCAATTTTAGGGCAACGACATGTTTTGATTATTGAAAGTGCAGAACGCTTGGAGATTAAAAAGTCAGACTTCACTTCAATTGAAAAGTATCAGATTCCTAAAGAAATATATTACCTCAATTCATTTAAGTACACCACTAGTGGTAAAATAAACAAACCTTTAACCCTTGAATCTTTAAACGATGCCGAAAAGCAAGTACTATAAACTATTAGGACTTAGTCCAGGTGCTAGTGAAAAGGAAATCAGAAAGAAATATAGGACGCTAGCATTAAAACTACATCCAGATCAAAATGACTCCCCTGTTGCGAAGGAAGAATTTATCCGATTAACAGAAGCACATGACATTTTACTTGGAAAAATTGATCCTCCTTTCAAAAAAGCCGTTAAATCTGCTGTAAATACGGAAGAAGAAAAATTAAAACGAGCGAAAGAAGCTCAAATACGATTCAATGAACAACTCATTCGTAATCATATTGAAAACGAGAAATATTATAGAAAACTGACTAGTGGAAAACGCTGGAAATCAATGAAAGCATCTGCCTTAATTGGTGCTTTACTCGCGCTCTTTTTAACATTGGATTTATTCTTACCAAATCACTATGATGAACAAGAAGTGATTGGATATCGTCGAAATTTCGCTTATGCGCCGAACGGCCAACAGATTAGTTTAGTTAAAACATCAGGTGATAATTATTATTGGATTAGTCGAATTACATTTTCAATGTACGGTCGATCTAGAAAGGTTTTGGTAGAATCCAGTTGGTTCTTCCACAATTCAATACGCTTAATTTCTAAAGAGAAAATTCACAATAAGTATTTTGATATACACTTCTCATTTTACTCTACAACGTGGCTTTTATTGATTTTATTTTTAACTCCAGCATTCACTTTGTGGTATAAACGAAAAAAAATCAGCTTCACAGTACTTTATCATTTCTCCAGTATTGGAGTCAACGGGCTCATGATTTTCTATTTACTAACGGATAACCGATGGGCACATATTTTAACCCTTGGATTTTATTAAAAGCTTTTCATAGCACGATCCATATCACGTTTGTCATCTTTCTCTTTTAAATCGTGACGTTTATCGTGTAATTTTTTCCCGACGGCTGTGGAGATTAGGATTTTAACCCACCCTTTTTCTGATAGGAACATTTTTAAAGGAATTACAGTATTTCCTTTGACTTTAAGCCATTTTTCAATTCGATTGATTTCTTTCTTATTCAACAGTAGTTTTCGATCTCCACGAGGTTTGTGATTATAGAATGAGCCATTTTCATAAGCATTCACAAACATATTTCGAATCCAAACCTCACCTCCATCAAATACAATATAAGCTTCAAGGATACTCGCTTTACTATCACGTATACTTTTAATCTCAGTTCCAGTTAAAACCATACCTGCAGTAAACTCTTCTAAAAGATGATATTCAAAGCGCGCTCTTTTGTTCTTTATATTAATTTGATTCTTCACGAAATCGATCTAGTTTAATTCTTGTGATTCAATACTAACAAAAGTAATACTTCTAATCGAATTCCATACTGAATAAATCAATACCTTTACAATGTGAAAATACCTTCTAAATATATAGAAAACGCGGTTGATCAGATTTCATCCCTTCCAGGAATAGGGAAAAGAACAGCACTTCGATTGGTTTTACAATTGATGAGTAGATCAAAAGAAGAGATTGAAGATTTTTCGAATGCCTTTATTTTAATGAAGGAAAACGTGAAGAAATGTACTATTTGTGGGAATGTTTCTGACGTTGCAATCTGTTCTGTTTGCAGTAATACTGCACGAGATAAATCCATTGTATGTGTTGTTGAAGATATACGTGACATTCTAGCAATTGAAGCCACAGAATCGTATAAAGGTGTATATCATGTATTGGGAGGGATTATTTCGCCTATGGATGGAGTTGGCCCAAATGACTTAAATATTGCATCTTTAGTTAAACGCGCTGAATCAGAAGAAATAAAAGAAATCATCTTTGCTCTTAGCGCAACAATGGAAGGAGATACAACAAATTTCTTTCTATACCGTAAGTTGAAAGATTTTAACATCCCTATTTCTAGTTTATCTCGAGGGGTTTCCATAGGTTCTGAACTACAATACGCGGATGAAATCACCTTAAGTCGCTCATTACTAAACAGACAACCTTTCGAAGTTTAACTTGTTAAATTTCTCTTAACGTTTCTTAACACCTTTAAACCTCACAATAGTTTCGTACTTTTGTGCTCAACCAATTTAAACAAAAGAAAAATGTTAAAAGAATTCAAGAAGTTTATAATGACAGGAAATGTCATTGATTTAGCAGTTGCAGTAATTTTAGCTGGTGCCGTTGGTGCAGTAGTTAAAGGATTTGTAAGCATGATCATGATGCCAATTATTGGTATGTTCACTGGAGGTGTAAGTTTTGCTGATAAAGTAATCGAATTAGCTCCTGCTGTATTAGATGAAGAAGGAAATGTTATTACTCCTGCAAATAATTTACAATACGGTGCGTGGATTGACACAATCATTTCGTTAATCATTGTTGGATTTGTATTATTTATGATTGTGAAAGCATACAATAAAACGAAGAAAAAAGTTGAAGAAGCACCAGCTGCTCCTCCTGCTCCAACAAAAGAAGAAGTTCTTTTGACTGAGATTAGAGATTTATTAAAAAAGTAATAAGTCGTACTTAATACTTAAAAGCCTTTCTGTTTAGAAAGGCTTTTTTTGTGCAGTATTATTGATATTTGGCATGCATTCTGATGTTAACATGAAAAAAACAAATATCTTTGTATTAGTTCTTTGGGGTCGTATTGGATTTGACAGCGATAGCAGTTGTCAAGTGTAAGCATGTCGAGCCATGTGGTGAGTCTCGTTAATCTCTGGTCACAAAACATAATTGACAACACGTCATATTCTCTCGCAGCCTAATAACGGAATGTTATTAAGCTTAATTCCGTCTGAAGTATAGTAAGCGGAACGGGTTTCTTCTCCCACGCCTCCGCC
>JBFHHS010000186.1:0-5526 GCA_041596895.1 Crocinitomicaceae bacterium
ATAGGTCAGGTGTTTTTTAATAAATGTTCTGAACTAGTTCAAAATGGAAACTCTACCTACAACCTGATGAAACGTACGTTGCTCATACTTTTTGGTCTTTCTATCGTTCCTTTTAGTATTATCTTTTTCTTTGGTGAGCCGTTGTTTAGTTTTGTTTTTAGTGAAGCTTGGGCAAAATCAGGTTATTACTCGGAAATTATGACTATATGGTTAATGATGAATTTTATGATTTCACCATTATCGAGTCTCCCACTGGTGTTAAAACGTCAAAAAGAATTCTTTTTTATTGGTACGTTCGCTTCAATTACTCAGGTGTTTTGTTTCTTTATTTTTCCATTTCTGTGGGGCGATTCTGAAGCGGTTTTTGAATCTATGTTGTGGACGCTGTCTATCTCCCAAGCTGTCATCTTGTTTTGTGTTATTTTCATAACGCTTTATTATTCCAAAAAAGGAGTTAAAACAACTTAGTTTTTTGTGTGTTTTGCACAGTCTCGACTTGAAAATCAAATAGGTTTAGCTAAGAATTAAGTTTAGTTTTCTTTAACTTCGAACTATACTTCGCGTAATTAAGGAAATCACCTGTTTACTGAAAAGAATATGGATTGATTTTTTAGCGGATGTAAATTAAAATTGATTCAATGTACAATAGAATTAGAAAGCGAATTGACACTTTCCTGTTTAGGGTGAAAGGAGTTGTGTTGAAGAAAGGAGCTTATATTCACCACAGCGTAGATGTGCAAAATCACAAAAAATTAAGTGTTGGGCTCAATAGTATTTTATATAAAAACTCCAGCGTTTATATTGGGAAGGAAGGTTCAATGAAATTAGGTGATAATTCACATATTGCCCCGTTTGGATACTTGCTTATTGATAAGAATAAAGTTGAAATTGGAAATCATGTCGCTGTTGGGCCATTTTGCTCATTTATTTGTCATTCGAATGATTTGAAGGGAGAGCATAAATTATTCTCAAAGAACTATCTGGATGGGGATATTGTTATTGGGAACAATGTATTTATAGGCGCTCAGTGTGTTATCCTTCCAGGGACAGTCATTGAAGATAATGTTGTTGTGGCTTCAAATTCTGTTGTTAAAGGTAGATTGGAAGAAGGTGGTGTGTATGGAGGTTCCCCTGTGAAGAGAATTAAAAATATTTAACCCCTATGGAGCATTTTTTATTTACAAATAATTCACTGTCTAAGCGCGGTTACCTATACGGAATTTTGCAAATCTTGCTTTTTCAATCTAAAAAAAATGTCGCTAAGACATTGGAGTTACTTAAGGCCTACTTTTCGATTCCCGAGGATCAAATCTTTTTGTTTAGTGCAGGTCGAATGGCTGTTTATTCATTCATAAAATCATTGAATTTAAGTGAGGAGGATGAAGTGGTTGTTGCAGGATATACGTGTGTTGTGTTAACCAATGCGGTGAAATTTACGGGATGCAAAATAAAATATGTCGATATTGAAGATGAGATGTTCAATATTGATATTGATAAGTTGAGGAGTGAGTTGACTTCAACTACGAAAGTTTTTATTGTTCCTCACAATTTTGGGATTCCTTTTGAAGGTATTCAAGAGATTAAAAAGGAATTCCCTCAATTGATCGTTGTTGAAGATGCTGCACATGCTTTTGGCTCGAGAACCAAAGATGGAGAATTATGCGGTAAACTTGGAGATGCTTCTTTTTTCAGTCTGGAGTATTCTAAACCTATAACATCTGGGTTAGGTGGAATAATGCTCATTAACAATAAAGCGCTTTTACCCGATTTTAAAAAACAGTATGATACGCTTGAAGAGATGAAAGGTGCGAATGTCTTGCGACTTATATGTACGTTAGGGGTGTATAATTTGCTGTTTTTTAAGAGGACTAACTTTTTTCATGTCAATGGAACTCGTGTTTTAAGAAAGCTAAATTTAATCTATAGAACATCGCAGAAAGAAATTGATGGCGAAATCCCTGATGGTTACCCAACCAAATTAAATTCAAAATTAGCTTGCTTTTTACCTTATCAATTGAAACATATAGCGAAAATAAATAATCAGAAAAGGGAAATTGTTCAACTGTATAACGACAGTTTTTCAAATTTCATGGATTTAAATTGTGTTAGAAACGAAGGTGGTATATTGGTTCGTTTCCCACTCTTTTTCAAAAATAATGTTAGTCTAGAGAAAATAGAGGCGATCAAAAAAGAAGGCAGATTAAAAGGATTCAATTTTGGCGTTTGGTTCAATGATGTTGTTCATCCTCAAGGTTCGTTCAGATATGGATATATTGAAGGAGGCTGTAAGGTTGGCGAGAATGTGTCGAAAAGAATAATTAACTTACCAGTCAATGTCAATTTCCCACTAAGTAAAAATCAACTTGATGATATTATAGCGTTGTTTGTTAAACATGGTATAAAATAAGTAAATGTGATGGATAATCTTGTGTGTAATTGTAGTTGAGACAAAAATGAGTACGAATTATAATGGGGATGAATGGATAGCATAAAGCAAAATAATTTTGGCTTTTGGCTTTTGATATTGACGTTTGTTGGTACAGTTTTGTTCCCTCCTTTAAGCGTGCATGCCTCTGCACCCAAGATTGAAGTTTCCGATGTTACTTTTGTGTTGCTTGCGGCTTATACCCTAGTACTTTATTCGAATTCATTAATAAACGTCCTATTCAGGCATAAGTGGATCTTCATTACTTTCATTGGATTGGTCTGTGTCGCTTCAATTTCTATTGTCTTTAATGGTAGAGTATCGCAGTATCGCGATTGGTTCGAGCCTTTAAAATTCTTAAAACTTATTGGTTTCTTCGCTTTCGTTTTAATCTACTTTAAAGAGAGTAATTTGCGCAGGTTCATGAAATTCACTTTTATAAGTGTGTTGATATTTAACTTACTTCATTATTTCAATCTCTTTGATTTTAATAATACCATCGAAGTGTTTTACTCGCCTAAGCATCATCTAGATTTCTTCGGGTTGAATTCAATTGGAGAACCGGCAACAAGAAGAATGCTTGGAACTCTCGGTAATCCGAACAACAATGCAATTTTATTCCTGTTGTTTCTCGTTTATTTTTTACCCAAACGTGGAGCTAAATTAGGGGAAGATCATATTTATGTGAGTATTTCGGCAATCTTCGTATTGGCTTGTCAATCGAGAACGGGGTTTCTAACACTTGTTGTTTTATTGTTGGCTTACTTTATTACGCAAAGAATTAATTGGAAACAGATTGCTTTTTATATTGGGTCGATAAGTGTTGGTTACGTTTTACTTCAGTTAAGCGGAAATATATACTTGGGCTCATTGGCAGATTTGACCTTGCTAGAGTCGGCTAAACGTGGCAGGTTTGAGCAGTGGGTACTCATAATTGAATCAATGCCTGGGAAATGGATTTTGGGTCATGGAGTAAATAAAGCTTACTTAGAGGCAAATGATATTTATGCGGAAAGTGAATACATGCTTTTATTATTTAGATATGGTTTACTTGGCGTGTTAAGTTACCTTTCCATTTGCTGGATGTTTTTCAGAACGAGTGTAACTAATATTAAATCCAAAGGTGGAATGACAATCTTGGGAGTTTTAATAATTATGTTGGTTCCTGGTTTAACAAATTCCCCATTTCATGTCGTAAAATTGTCGGTATTAATTGTTTTCTTACTGGGGATTGGATTAAATTTGATCGATGGAAAGAAAAACTAAGGTATTGTTGATTGGATCATCAAGTCCGCATATTGCAAATCATTTGTCTAGAATTGATTGCAACGACTTTACGATTGAAGTTATTTCGGATAACAATAAGTTCTTACCAGCGGGGCAGAAGTTTCATCAAATGGACTTTGCCCTAAAAAAGGTTGGGAATTGGATCAGTATTCCAAAGCGAATCAGAAAAATCATTAAAGAATTTAATCCCGATGTGATTCATGTGCACCAGGCAAATTCAATCGGATTATTTACCGTTTTAGCAAATCGAAAAGTAAAGAAGCCCATTGCATTAACGGCTTGGGGAAGTGATATTTTGATTAATCCCAAAAAGAGCCTGTTTTTTAAGTTGATGGTGAAGTATATCCTCAAGAATGTGGACATCATTACTTCGGATTCTGAATTTATGGCCGATGAAATTCGGGATTTATATACAAAACCAGGTCAAGAAATCGTAATCTGCAATTTTGGAGTTACAGAATTTGATATTCCAATTGAAAAAAAGAAAATTATCTATTCTAACAGAACACATAATCCTCTATACCGGATTGATGAAGTGTTAAAAGGATTTGCTCGTTTTAAAGAGGGACAAGAATCAAATGGGTGGATATTGAAAGTAGCTGGTAGGGGGTCTGAAACAGAATTTTTGAAACAATTAGTAGTTGATTTGAAAATTGAAAAGAGTGTTGAGTTCGTTGGGTTTGTCAACACAGAAACGAATGCGGCATTGTATGCAGAAGCCACTTACTTTATCTCTGTCCCGAATTCTGACGCAACAGCAATGTCTCTTTTGGAAGCAATGTATTTTAAATGTGTTCCAATTTTGAGCAACTTACCTGCAAATGCAGAGTGGGTGAAAACAGGAGGGAATGGATTGATAGTTAGAGATTTAAATTCAAATTATATCCTTGATGCCATGCATTACGACATCGGTAAAATGGGAGAAATTAACCGTAACATTGTTTTAAATAAAGGAACTGTAGCTAAAAGTCAAGAGAACTTTAGAAACGTCATCCATAAACTAAAGAATAAGTGAAGGTCTGTCATATAACAACGGTTCATCCTCAGATGGATAGCAGGATTTTTCAAAAAGAATGTAGAAGCCTTGCGCATGCAGGTTTCGATACTACGTTGCTTGTGATGAACGGGACTTCCGAAACAGTGGATGGTGTAAAAATAATCTCTGTCAATCACGAGGTTAAAGGGAGGGTGAAAAGAATTCTTTCAGCTGGTAAACATATTTTTAAGAAAGCAGTCGAAGTTGATGCAGATGTTTATCATTTACATGATCCTGAGTTGTTGAGAATTGCGGTTAAATTGAAGAAAAAAACCGGGGCTAAGGTCATTTACGATTCACACGAAGATCTTCCGAAACAGGTCTTGGATAAACATTGGATCCCTGCGTTTATTAGATCAACCGTTTCTAAATTGGTGTATAAATATGAGATGAAAAAGGCATCTAAGCTAGATGGTATAATCTCAGTGACAGATAACATATGTAATCGTTTTAAGAAGGCCAATAAAAATGTTTGTCTTGTGGCAAATTATCCTATTCTAAGTGAAATGGATAATAATTATAAAGCGTTGCCAGAGAAAGAGTAGGGAGAAGCTAATAAGGTAAGCGAAGCCTAACCAACTAACACTTCGATAGAGAAGTCCAGGTCGGAAACGTTCTGCGAGGTGGTCGGACAATACAAGCCTTAGGTTTAGGTAGGCGAAGACGGGAGCTGTTAAAAAGGCAGCAGTCGTAATAAGGTCGATCAGTGAGGTAAGGCTTTGAGCAGAGTAGGCGATAATCAGCCAGCCAGCGATACTGCCTATGAGAATTATAATGA
>JBFHHS010000187.1:0-5455 GCA_041596895.1 Crocinitomicaceae bacterium
CCTGCTCCACAAGCGTGGGAGACAACTAAATTTCGTTGTAATTGACCTAAATCTTCTATAGAAATAGCCGTATTACATAACGACCCAAAACCTGTATTTACTCCATAAATAAGTTTGTCGTGTCGTTTGACTTTATCATCAAGATATTCGCGACATTTTTGAATCGCTGCAATAACCGACTCATTTAACGATACTGTTGCGTTTGAAGATAAAATAGTATCTAATTGGCTTAGAGAAACCCATTGATTATTAATTGTAAAGTCTTTCATTACTTTTTTAATACATTAATTACTTCGGCCATCGACATTTTATTTTGATCACCAGAATGCATGTTTTTTAATTGCACACAATTTTCATCAATTTCATTTTGACCAACCAGTGCTATATTTTTTACACCAATATCATTAGCATATTTCATCTGCTTTTTCATTTTAGCTGAAGTAGGATACAATTCACATGAAATACCAGCTTCTCGAGCCTGCTTAACCAAGTTAAGGCAATGCAATTCTTCCACTTCTCCAAAATTGATAAATAATAGTTCGAGATTATTATCAACTTCTTGAGGAAATAAATCCAATTCATTCAACACATCATAAATTCGATCTGCCCCAAACGAAACTCCTACTCCTGAAACATCTTTCAATCCAAAAATCCCTGTTAAATCGTCATAACGACCACCTCCACAGATACTTCCCATTTTTACTCCGTTGGCTTTCACTTCAAAGATAGCACCTGTATAATAGTTTAATCCTCTCGCTAACGTAACATCAAATTCAACCTTTGCTCTTTTTAAACCAAGGATGTCAACACGATTAAGTACAAATTCCAATTCTTCAATTCCTTTGATTCCTATTTCGCTATCCGCTAGAAACTCTTTCATTTGAACCAAACGTTCTTTTGTATCACCTTCTATTGTAAACAGTGGCTTAATTTTTTCTAATGCCGCATTGGAAACTCCTTTTTCGGTTAATTCATTTACGACACCATCAACTCCAATCTTGTCTAGTTTATCAATTGCTACAGTAATTTGAATCAGCTTATCAGACTCACCACTTATTTCCGCTATTCCAGATAAGATCTTCCTATTATTCAGTTTAATCGTAAAATCTGGAATATTCAAGTTTGTAAGAACCTCATCAAAAAGCATTACGAAATCAACTTCATACAGAAGCGAATCACTACCTACAACATCTGCATCACATTGATAAAACTCCTGGTATCTGCCATGTTGAGGCCTATCTGCTCTCCAAACTGGTTGAATTTGAAAACGTTTAAATGGGAAGCTAATCTCATTTTGATGTTGCACTACGAATCGTGCAAAAGGCACCGTAAGATCATATCTTAACGCTTTTTCCGAAAGTGAATTCGAAAACCGAGGAAGATTCCCTTCTTCCAGTGCTTTTAAATCAGCTTTTTTTACTTTATCTCCTGAATTCAATATTTTAAAAATCAATCGATCCCCTTCTTCACCATACTTACCAAGTAAGGTACTTGAAAGTTCGAATGAAGGAGTTTCGATTGGAGCAAAACCAAATGTTTGAAACGACTTTTTTATCGTATCAAAAATATAAGTTCTTTTTGCAACATCTGCAGGTAAAAAATCTCTTGTTCCTTTTGGTATGGACGGTTTCTGAGCCATTCAATTCTATTTTAATCGCAAAGTTAATAAATGCGTTGAATTATAGTTTAGACTTGCCTAGCCAGCGCAATACATTATCGTACCAAATTTTATCCGCTTCGGCTTGCTTTAAGATATCTACCTCAACAGCAAAGTCAATCACACGCCCTGGGTATGAGTTAGCCACCCCCTCCATTTCACCCAATGGATAAGGATCATCCAACCCTGCAATAATTTGATCAGAACCTACACGCGTTTTAAGTAATTGTAATGTATATGAATCGTGAACTAACGTATCAAAGAATAAATTTTTATGTCCTAAAGAACACCTTGGATCACTTGCATCTTTAAATAAATCTGGGCGACCGTCGAAACCTTGTAATCGACGACCATAATTGGCCTGTCCCAACATACATCCATGCGCAAAACACGTTCTTATATCTGGAAATTTATCTACAAACCCCTTCAAAGAATACATGTGAAGAGTATCCGCAGTTTGAGCCATCATCCAAACGAGATGAAACCTCCAATAAACATCTTTCAGCTTAACCATTTTCTGACCGTCATACGGATGAATTTCTATTGCCAATTTATACTTATTCGCCAATTCAAAAATCGGAAGTGTACTTTCATCGGCTACGGAAAGCCATTCTTCATCTTCATTCACAAAGTGAGAAGGAAGACAAAGCAAATTCATATTTAATTCAGTTACACAACGTTCAATTTCTTTCAGGGCATCTTCTACATATAAAGGCTGCACAACGAAACCACAGGTAAATTTATCCGGTCTTCTCTGTTGAACGCTAGCGTTAAAATCATTTTGCCAACGAATTGCATCATAGGCATCTTTTCGCGACCAACCGTTACAATATAACTGAGATAAATTCAACATTACCGCATGATCAATATTATGACGCTCCATCCAAACTAACTTTTCATCAAAGAAAAAACTAGAATCTGTAATTGGACGTGACCAATCACCTTGTCTCATGAATTTTTTATCATCATCAATTGAAAACAACTTCTTATCCCTCATGAATTTTGGGATTTCATTTGGCTCCGGAAGTAAGTGACCATGCCCGTTAATTTTCAATTTCCTCATATATATTCGATGTTAAATAAGTGATACTGTCTACTTGTTCAAAAATAGAGAAAACGAAATGAATAGAACCAAGGTTAAACGAATAAAAAAAGGGAGAATGTTTCCATCCTCCCTTTTCAATTTATTCAAAACCCGTTAGTTTTTCATTACTCGTGTTCTGTAGATATTATTTTCAGTTGAAACTTCAATGTTATAAATTCCGACAGAGAACTCACTCATATCAATTGTTTTTGAATTCTCAGAAACTCCTTGAATTAAGTAAACTAATCTTCCTGCCGCATCATACACTCTGATGTCATCAATCGATCCAAATTTAGAACTGATATTAAGTGCACTTGATGTTGGATTAGGATAAACATTAAACCCTCCATTTTCAAGTTCACCAATTGATGCACAATCATTCACTGAAACATCAACCTGAGCTGTATTTGTACAACCGATTGCGTTTGAGTACTCATAATAAATTGTATGAACACCTACCCCAGCAACGCTAGGATCGAACATTCCACCTGAAACACCTGTACCTGAATACGTACCTCCAGCAGGCGTTGCCCCTGTTAATGTAAAGGCAGTTTCCTCAACACAGACATCTGTAAACAGATCCATTGTAATTACCGGCAACGGATTCACTGTTACAGTAACAGGAGAAGAAGTTGCAGAACAACCGTTTCCATCTGTATATGTTACCGTATACACACCTGTTAAATTAATTGATACAGTCTGTGTAGTTTCAGTCGTTGACCACGTGTTTCCATTTGTTTGAGAAGAAGATAAATCTACATCTTCATTTGCACAAAATGTCAACGGTCCATTTGCTGTAACTGTAGGAATTGCTGGATTCGCATTAACGATCACATTCACAGGGTTTGAAATCGCAGAACATCCATTTGCATCCGTGTGCATTACACTATAACTTCCAGAAGTCGTTACCGTGATAACTTGAGAAGTCTGTGTTGTAGACCAAACATTACCTGTTAACTGAGATGATGTTAAATCAACAGAACCTCCTTGACAGAATGTCGTTGGACTATTTGCGGTAATTGTAGGTGTTGCAGGATTAGCATTAACAGTTACTGTTGTTGGCGCCGAAGTTGCAGAACAACCATTACCATCGATATAAGTTACTGTGTATGATCCAGAAGTAGCTACACTAATAGTTTGAGTTGTTTCTGATGTAGACCAATCATTCCCTCCGACTACAGATGATGTTAAATCAACCGAACCACCAGCACAAAATGTCGTTGGTCCACTTGTAGAAATTGTCGGAGTCGCAGGGTTTGCATTTACAATTACACTAATTGGTGTTGAAGAAGCGGTACAACCATTTCCATCCGTATATGTTACTGAATAAGTTCCAGAAGTTGTTACATTAATTGTTTGAGTAGTTTCTGATGTTGACCAAACATTTCCTGAAGTCTCAGAAGATGTTAAGTCGACAGAGCCACCTGCACAAAACGTTGTAGAACCACTTGCTGTAATGACCGGTGCACTTGGTGCAGCATTAACCGTCACTGTAATTGGAGCTGAAGCTGCTGAACAACCATTTCCATCCGTATATGTTACTGAATAAGTTCCAGAAGCTGTTACATTAATTGTTTGTGTAGTTTCTGATGTTGACCAAACATTTCCACTCACTTGAGAAGAAGTTAAATCAACCGAACCACCAGCACAAAACGTTGTAGAACCACTTGCTGAAATTACTGGCGAAGTTGGCGCAGAATTGACAGTCACAACAACCGGAGCTGAAGTCCCTGTACAACCATTCACATCCGTATAAGTTACCGTATATGAACCTGAAGTTGTTACGTTGATTGATTGAGTTGTTTCAGAAGTTGACCAAACATTTCCTGATAACTCTGAAGAAGTTAAATCAACCGAACCACCAGCACAGAATGTTGTTGGTCCACTCGTTGTAACTAAAGGAGCTGGTCCTGCTGTATTTATAGTTACAACAACCGGAGCTGATGTAGCCGAGCAACCATTTCCATCTGTATAAGTTACAGAGTAAGAACCAGCTGTTGTAGCCGTAATTGTTTGCGTTGTTTCAGATGTTGACCAAACATTCCCTGAAGTCTCAGAAGATGTTAAATCGACTGAACCACCAGTACAGAATGTTGTAGAACCACTTGCGGTAACAACAGGTGCAGTAGGTGCCGCATTAACCGTAACCGTGATTGGAGTTGAAACTGCTGAACAACCATTTCCATCCGTATATGTTACTGAATAAGTTCCAGAAGATGTTACATTAATTGTTTGAGTAGTTTCTGATGTTGACCAAACATTTCCACTCGCTTGAGAAGACGTCAAATCAACAGAACCGCCAGCACAAAATGTTGTTGGTCCACTTGCCAAAATTGTTGGAGCTGTAGGAGGTGTTGGGTCGTTTAAAACTTCATTTAACGTATTAGAAACACATCCTGACTGATCAAATGTTATGGCATAAGAACCAGCAGATAACCCCGAAATTACATATGGTAGAGTTACAGAACCGGACGTACCCGAAGTAGATCCTGTCCAAGAAACAAATCCTGTTCCAGTTCCACCAACTGTAATACTTCCAGTCGAAGTCCCACAAGTAGTTGGATCGTTGACCGCGTCAGCAGTAATAGCAGGGACTGGATTCACAGTAACTGTTACATCAGCTGATGTTGCCGAACAACCATTTCCATCTGTATATGTTACATTATATGCGCCGACGTGACGGATCCAGCCGATGCGCAGATGTGGCTAGCGAG
>JBFHHS010000188.1:0-5437 GCA_041596895.1 Crocinitomicaceae bacterium
AATTAGTTTTCAAGTTAATCAAGGTTTTTGGCGAATCTTTAGAGGAGAATTTCTATGAATGAAATAGAGTTAATATATAGTAATGAAAATAATAAATGTTACAACCCTAAATTTTTTGAAGTAACATCAAATTTATATAAAAAAGAACGCATTCCTTAATTTGTCCGTAATTTCGTGTTAAGAAATTTAATTTAATGCTGAGACCAAAGAATAAAAAAGAGAAAAGAGAGAAATTATCGAAAGATAGTATTCAAAAAGCAAAAAAAATCTTTTCATATTTAAAACCGTATCGAGGACTTTTTGCCATTGGATGGATTTTCCTTGTATTTTCAAGTTCCATTGGATTGTTATTTCCAATATTAATGGGGCAGTTATTAGGTACAGGTGCGAATCAACCGAGTTCCATGCAGGGAGCACTCGATTTAATGAATGTTGACAATATCACAACTTATGCCCTGGCTTTATTTATTATGTTTGCAGCACAAGCATTCTTTTCTTTCTTCAGAGTCATCACATTTACAAGTGTTACAGAAAACGCATTAAGAGATTTAAGAAAAGATGCATTTCAGCGATTAATATACATGCCAATGGATTTCTTCAACAAAAACAAAGTTGGAGAATTGACAAGTAGAATTTCTTCGGATATAGAAAAATTACAAGAAACGCTCAGAACAACAATTGCTGAATTCTTCCGTCAATTAGTGATGATTGTAGGTAGCATTAGTATACTACTATACATTTCACCTAAACTAGCTCTAATCATGCTTGCAACAGTACCTGTTATGGCTGTAATCGCAGTATTTTTTGGTCGTTTCATCAAAAAGCTTTCAAAAAATGCACAAGACGAAGCCGCTGCATCAAATGGGATTCTTGAAGAAGCATTAATGGGGATTTCCAATGTTAAATCCTTTACAAATGAAGTATTCATGGTAGGGAGATATGTAAAGTCTGTAAATAACATTCGTTCGTTAAATGTAAAAAGTGGACTGTGGCGAGGTGTTTTCATTTCGTTTTTAATTTTTTGTATGTCTGGTGCCATTGTTGTCGTTGTTTGGCAAGGGTTATTAATGACACAAGGACCGAATCCTGAGCTTTCTCGAGGTGATTTCTTTACATGCATGTTAATGACAATAATGATGGGTATGTCTTTTGGTTCGATTCCGGACATGTATGCGAGTATTCAGAAGGCGATCGGTGCAACTGAAAACTTGATGAACATAATTGATTCGGAAAATGAAAAAGACTTGCTTATAGGAACAAAAACTCCAATCATTAGTGGTAACGTATCTTTTAGCGATGTAACGTTTAGCTACCCTCAACGAAAAGACGTTGAAGTTTTGCAGGGACTGGACTTTAATGTGAGTCAAAACCAAACGATTGCTTTGGTTGGACCGTCGGGTGCAGGTAAATCAACCATAGCATCTCTCCTATTGAACTACTACCCTATTACAGGAGGAAGTATCAAATTTGATGGTGTCTCGATTTCAGACATTGAAACAGAACATTTACGCTCACACATGGCGATTGTTCCACAGGAAGTCATTCTATTTGGTGGTTCCATCAAAGAAAACATTGCATTTGGAGATCTTGACGCATCAGAAGAACAAATCATCGAAGCAGCTAAAAAGGCAAATGCTTGGGAGTTTATATCAGGATTCCCTGAAGGGTTAAGCACGGAAGTGGGAGATCGTGGAATTCAGTTATCTGGAGGTCAAAAACAACGTATCGCCATAGCAAGAGCAATCTTAAGAGATCCGAAAATTCTAATTTTAGATGAAGCTACATCAGCATTAGATTCTGAATCTGAAAAACTGGTGCAAGATGCATTAAACAAATTAATGGAAGGAAGAACGTCTTTTGTGATTGCGCATAGATTATCTACGATTAAACAAGCAGACAACATCTTCGTAATTGATGAAGGAAAGATTAAAGAAACAGGGAAACACGACGATTTAATCGCTTCTGAGGGCATTTATGCAAATTTAGTAGAACTGCAAGGGGTAAACGCTTTAGGTTAACTAGAGGGTCTTAGTATATGCAAAAGGCGCAATCAATGATTGCGCCTTTTTTATTATCTAGTTTTAATGATATTACATCAATTCAATTTGCGTTAAGGATAGTAGCGGCATCCTTTTTATTAAAAAAAGATACAGCGAATAGCCTGTCAAAACGCCCAAACCATCATCATCATCATCATCATCATCATCATGGAGAAACCATGCGCATCATCTCTGCACAGGCAATTGCTCCATACGTTCCAAGTGCATAACCAAGTACTGCTAATAATGCTCCCACACTTGCCAACGAAGGGTGGAATGCTGCGGCTACAATTGGCGCAGAAGCCGCCCCTCCAATATTTGCTTTAGACCCTACAGCCACGAAGAAGAATGGTGCTTTAATTATTTTCGCCACTAAGAACAAGATAAACACATGGACTAGCATCCAGATAATCCCTACCAAAATCAACTGTGGCTCCTCGATTGCTTTTTCTAACTCCATTTTCATACCAATTGTTGCTACCAAAATGTAAATGAATATACTTCCAATTTTAGATGCTCCTCTACCTTCGTATTTTCTCAGTTTCGTTGCAGATAATATCAATCCCCCCGTTGTTGCTAAAACAACTAACCAGAAGAAAGATCCTGCAAATGGAGATTCTTCTCCCAACAATCCCGACATAACACCTGCCATCCACTGTCCTGCATAATGCGCAAACGCTACAATACCAAAAGTAATTCCTAAAATTACCATGTAATCGGTTAAAGTTGGATTTTTTGCTGACATAGCTTGATAATTGGACATGTTCTTTTTCAACTCTTCAATAGAAGACGTATCTGCCTTTAACCACTTATCAAACTTCTCTGCTCGGGCTGCCCCCCAAAGTAAGAATGCCATCCATAAATTTGCTACTACAATATCCACGGTTACCATTTTACCGTAGAAATCTGGGTTGTATCTATATGTCTCTAACATAGCTGCTTGATTGGCACCTCCACCAATCCAGCTACCTGCCAGTGTTGCAAAACCTCTCCATGCCTCTTGATCTCCCACTCCACCAACAACTTCTGGATCAATAAAAGAGTAGACAAAAATGGCAATTGGACCACCAATAACGATACCTACCGTTGCCGTTAAGAACATAATAATTGCCTTAGGCCCTAGGTTGATGATTCCTTTAAAATCAATTCCCAATGTCATTAAAATCAGTGCTCCTGGAAGCAAGTAATTCTTAGCCATAGTGTACAGGCTTGAGTATTCTTTTGAAATCAATCCCAATGAATCTAAAATGGCTGGAATCAGGTAGCACAACAATAAAGCTGGAACGAACATATAGAACTTCTTCCACCCTTTTGTCTCTAGACTTGAAGTATAAAATATCAGTGCTAAAATAATCGCTAGCAAACCGAAAACGATTGTATCCGAAACAAATGTAGGCCGTTCTCTATAATCGATACTTAGTGTTGCTTTCTCAGCTTCACTTGATTTAAATTGAATTGGATTGGCTCCTTTATACATTACTAATGCCATAGAAACCGACGAATCTATTCCTTGAATTAAAAAAGGAGAAGCGCTTGTCATAGTAAACGTCTTCTTACTTAATTCTTTGGTAAACGTCACTGTTACTGAATCGACTCCTCCTGTTGGAACATCTACTGAGCTTAAGTCGACAAGTACATCTTCTTTCCCTTCAATCACCAAATCATGTTCTACAGAGACATTCACGTATTCAAACTCACCAGCTTTCAATGATTGCATAGCGACGCTATCCATCACTTTAAACCCTTGTCCCAAAGACGTGAAAGAAATCAATCCGATTAAAACGAGTAATAAACTTTTCATATTCTAAAATTTGTAAACAAAAAAACAGCACCGAAGCGCTGTTTTTCAATATTTCGAGTGGTGTTATTTTACACCGTGCATTAATTTTTTAAGTACTGGATTCAGTGCGATAACTAATAGTCCTGCCAACACTGGAATGATTGTAAAAATCATAAAGAACGTTGACATATCGTATTTCGAAGTAATCTCTTCAATCATCCCTCCTGCTGATGCCGCCAATTTATTACCAATGGCTATTGCTAGGTACCACATACCAAACATAAAGGCTATCATTCTCGCAGGAACTAGTTTACTCACATAAGACAAACCTACTGGGGACAGACAAAGCTCGCCCAAAGTATGGAATAAATACGCTAAAATTAACCAGATCATGCTTACCGTATACGTTCCAGCTGCCGCCCCTTGTGGAATTGCAGACGAACCAAAAGCAAGGATTCCAAAACCAATCCCCATTAAAATCAATCCGTAGCCATACTTAAACGCTGCGCTAGGATTGTACTTACTATCCCACCATTTAGAGAAAATAGAAGCAAAAGCAATAATGAAAAATGAATTTAAGATACTAAACCATGAAGTCGTAATTTCGACTCCTTCTTTTTCTTTAAGAACCGTTGCTTTAATAATTTGAGAATCTCTATTGTGCTCTTTTAATTGCGCGCGAATTCTTCCTTCAAGTTCAGCATCAAGTACCGTATATTTTCCAGACTCTTCTAAAACCAATACTTCAGAACCTTTCACCATATCTTCCTGAACCAGGATAGATCCTTTTTTATCTTCCACGACATCATCAGGTGCTAATTCTGTAGATTCCGTTACTGCGTTTAAGGCAAATACAAGCTCTCCTGTTTTTTCATCTTTCGCTTGTTGATTTGTTTTTTCATCAATTACTGCTGTTTTCACCGCAGAAAAGTTGATGTCGTATGTTTTAGCACTCATGTCACGAGCGATCATCCAAATAGCGATTCCCCACACCCCTAAAAAGCTAAAAGCTAAGATGATATTGGACAAACCAATTTGTTTTCTAGTTTGCTTGAATAAAAGAATAAGAACCCATGAAATAATAGCTAAAGGAACGATTGTAAGGATTGCATTAATAATATTAAATGCTGTTGCAGCACCACCAACAAGGATACGGTCTGTATAATCACGTGCAAATAAAACCAATGAAGTTGCTCCTTGTTCAAAAGACATAAAGAAGAATACAGTAAAGAATGCAAAAATGATAACAGCAATCATTCTATGACGCACTACCTTATCGTAACGACTAATACGTGTAATTACAAGGTATAAGAATAGTAATAATCCAATAATTGTAACAACATAAGATCCTGCCAAGGTATCCTTACTAAATAAGAATTCTTGAGGTAAGATATTAATACCTCCGATTTTAGAAAGCGGATCATTTAGCAAGTATGCCAAACCAATCACGGCAGTGATCACAATCAGAATTTTATCAACCAAAGTAAACGGATTACGTTTTTCCTTCACTTTCGTTTCAACTTTCGTATCTGTATCCAACAAGTCGTTAACATTACCCGTAGCCTCTTGTACACCTTCTACTTCGTAGTCGGCATTCTTTTTAGGCACACCTCCAATC
>JBFHHS010000189.1:0-5436 GCA_041596895.1 Crocinitomicaceae bacterium
CCTGAAGTTGAAGACGAGGATGAAAATGATGCTGAAGAGAACACAGAAGCTTAATTCATTTAAATAAATATTGAAAGTCCCGTTACAATTTGTAGCGGGACTTTTATTTTACGGCAAAAACGATTGTCGTCATAACTCTTTCTCCATCTACATTTAAGCTTTTCACTGGATCCATTAGTTTCAAATTAAACATCTTGCATAGCTCATCGATCCTTTCACGAGTGATTAAATAACTTTCTGATTTATCAGGTAAAATAAATCTACCTGAACCTACATCTTTCATATTTTCTTGACCAATATCAGAAGTCATTCGAATGAAAAGTACCCCTTTGCTCGAGAGTAAATTAACCAAACTCTTAAACAGTAAATTGAAGTGCAAATGATCCTTGGCAAAATGTAAAACAGCGTTGCAGATAATAAAATCAAACTTATATTGACTATTAAACTCTTCAATAGAATCTACTTTAACTATGCAAGGATCTTCTAACTCTTCCTTTAATCGATTAATGCAATTATGATTCGGATCAAAACCTGAAATATTATAATTATCTCGACTTAAGGGAATAAGATTACGCCCTGTACCACAACCCGCATCTAAAACACGCAACGAGTTATTTAACCTTCCTTTCATCATCTGGTCGATTAAATAAATATCTAAACCTTTCAAATCCTTGATAGCATCCATTACAGGCGTTTTAACATCCAAACATTACAAGCAAAATGGCCAGATTCGCCAAGAGGAGCATCGAGTTGCTCAAACCCCAATTGTTCATACAAACCAATTGCATTATCCAATTCTGGAAGGGTCTCTAAGTAAACCTCGTTAAACCCCATTGCTTCTGCATCTTCAATGCATTGCAACATCAACTTCTTACCAATTCCTTTTCCTCGAAGTGTTTGTGACAAATATAATTTAACCAATTCCACGCAAGATTCATTGAGTCCAACAGTAGGATATAACCCACATCCTCCTAAAATTTCACCTGCATCTTCAACCACCCAATAGACGGCTTTATCTTTTTGGAACAATTCATACAAGGCATCTGTTGTTGGGTCAGTGTAAACCGTCCCAGGTTTATCCACTCCATGTTCTTTTAACACTTCGCGAATAACCTTAGCCAAAGATTTATTGTCTGTCGGCATTATTTTTCGAATATTCAAAATTCCATATTTTCGTTAAAACTATATTTTGAAACGGAAGAATCAAAAGAATTGACGCATTCATTCATTGAGAATCTAAACTTTGCGAGCTTGGAAAGCTTATATGTCGTACATTTGCACAAAATAATTCAATATGAGCACTTTTGACGACTTTAGATTAACGAAACCATTACGTAATGCGATCGAAGATTTAGGTTTTGTTAAACCAACACCAATTCAACAAGAATCTTTCTCTGTTATTCTTTCAGGAGCAGATATGGTAGGTATAGCTCAAACGGGAACAGGAAAAACTTTAGGTTATATGTTGCCAATATTGGATGAATTGAAGTTTTCTAAACAGCTGAACCCACGAATTCTTGTTCTTGTTCCTACAAGAGAGCTTGTAATACAAGTAGTTGATAACATTGCGACTTTCACCCGATACATGAACGTTCGAACGTTAGGTGTTTATGGAGGAGTAAATCTAAACAAGCAAGTACAATCTATTATGCTTGGATCGGACATTATAGTTGCGACACCGGGTCGTTTATACGATTTGGCATTGAGTAACGCACTAAACCTCAAAGGGATTAAAAAACTTGTCATCGATGAAGTTGATGTCATGTTGGACATAGGATTTAGAAGACAGTTGACGAATATCATGGAGTTGCTTCCTGACCGAAGACAAAACATCATGTTTTCCGCAACTATGACAGAACATGTAGATGTACTGATTGATGATTTCTTCATTCAACCAAAAAAAATTTCCATTGCTTTATCTGGAACACCACTTGATAACATCTCTCAAACCTCTTATCAAGTAAGAAATTTTTACACGAAAGTGAATTTATTGAAGCATTTGTTAGTGGATAAAGATGAATTCAAGAAAGTAATTGTTTTTGTTTCTAACAAGCGAAGTGCTGACCGATTATTTGAGTCTATAGAGAAAGAGTTTAATGATGAAGTTTGCGTGATTCACTCGAATAAAACTCAGAATTACAGGATACGATCAATTGAAGATTTTGATTCTGGAAAGAACCGAATTTTAGTATCCACAGATGTGATGTCACGTGGTTTAGATTTAGACCGTATTTCGCATGTAATCAACTTTGACACGCCAGACTATCCAGAAAACTACATGCACCGTATTGGGCGCTCAGGAAGGGCAGAGCACGAAGGTAAATCCATTTTGTTCTTCACTAAAAAAGAAATCGAGTGGAAAGAATCAATAGAAAGCTTGATGTCTTACAAGATACCTCAAATCCCTTTCCCATCTGAAGTCGAACTATCAAATGAACTTACACCTGAAGAGCGACCGAAAGAAGAAGAACTCGTAAATCACAATAGAAACACGAAACATCGTGCACCTGGAGAAGCATTTCACAAGAAAAAGGAAAAGAATGCAAAAACAAATCAGGGCGGTTCCTACAAGAGAAAAAAAGAAAAGAAATACAAAAAAGCTCAGACGCGTGGTGATAAAACTTATCACAAAAAGCAAAAACGCGGCTAAAAAACACGCACCACAATTATTGTTAAACGTTTAGCGATTCCTTTCGGGACATTAAATAAGTACTTAAGTTTGACTAAAACATTTAGTATGAGAATATACCTAATCGCTTTAATCGTTTGTTCATTTACGTTAAATGCCTGTGTCAACAAAGGCTGTACAGACCCAGAATCAATAGACTATAACGCGGACGCAGATAAAGATGATGAAAGCTGTAATTACGAAGGAAAAGTAGTTTTTTGGTATGATTCATCGACCTCCGGACTAATGACAAACTATGGAATCACAAGCCTTACATATTACATAGGAGGCATCGACATGGGAACTTTTGACCATTCAATTTACTGGGATTCTGCTCCCGACTGCGACGAAGAAAACACAATTAGCGTGGCGTTAAAAATTCCAAAAGATGAGATTAAAACATACGTTTACAGCGCAATAGATCAAAATGGAGTAGAACAATTTACAGGATCTGTTTCTGTTTCATTAAACTCATGTACAAATCAAAAAATTGAATTTTAACATGGCATTGAAGAAGGTCAAATACAATCTGCCTGCTACCGAAATCGACATGGGTGGTTTCCCAGTAAAACAAGCTTTTCCAACGAACAGTGTATCCAATTTAGATCCTTTCTTATTACTACATCACGCACGAGTAAAACCCATTTATGACCGTCTTGCAAAACACCAAGGAATTGGGCCACATCCACACAGAGGATTTTCACCCGTAACCTTTGTTATTGAAGGAGGGGTGCATCATCGGGATAGCCTAGGGCATAATCAGAAATCTAAAGCAGGAGATGTTCAATGGATGCATGCCGGTGCGGGAATTATTCATAGTGAAAGACCTACTCAAGAAGTTATTGATAAAAAACAAGTCCAAGAAATCGTACAACTTTGGATTAATAGTCCTGCAGTTGTTAAAATGAATATTCCTTCATATCAGTATTTAGATTCAGACCGTATACCAACACAAATATCTGAGGATGAAAAATCCGTTTTACGCATAATAACAGGGAAATATCAGGGCCTTCTGGGACCTGCAAAATCACAGAGCAAAACACTAATCATTTGGAATATAGGCATTAAAGGGTCTTCGGTTAAATTTAAAGTTGAAGAAGGAGAATCGACAAGTATTTATTTAATCAAGGGCGAAATATCTATAAAAGAATATGGGAATATCGATCCTGAATCACTTGTTCATTTTGAAAAAAGCAACACTGAAATCGAAATAACATCCGACTCAAACTACCAATTACTGCTGCTTTCTGGCAAACCAATTAATGAGAAAATAGTACAACACGGTCCATTCGTCATGAACACACAAACGGAAATTTTAGAAGCCATGCGTGATTATCAAATGGGGAAAATGGGCATCTTGATTGAAGAATAATCCTTATCACTAAACCGTTTTGGCTAAATAAAATGGTCAAAACCAACGTTTTCCTGATATATTTCGTTTATTTTAGCAATGCTAAACTAGAATCATGTACTTATTTAAATACCTTCTTTTTGTTGGTGTATTTGCCTTATTAACTACTAATGCAAGTGCACAAAGAGCAAAAGATGGAAGCTATACAGCTTCTGGAACTGATGAAGTTCTAAATACATATACACACTTAACGAATGATGCCGCACAAGGTGTTAACTCAATAACAGTATCTAATAATGCTATGAACGGTGGTGTCTTCACCTCGAATTTGGCCGCAGGAGACTTAATCCTAATCATTCAAATGCAAGGAGCAGGAGTGGACATTGCAGATGTTATTGGGTGTTGTGGTGGTTCCAGTGCTTCCTCATTTTCCGATTTTTGGAATTGGTGGTTAATCTACGATCTTTTCGGTGCAGTTACTCAATACAGACAATCAGGAAAGTTTGAAATGGCTGAAGTTGCCGGGGTGACTGGATCCAAAATTATCCAACTTCAACGCAATACAATCAATGCTTATGTTGCGGGACATCACACACAGATCGTACGAGTACCAAGATTTGACAATCTAACTGTATCTGGAGGTGCAAATTCAATTGTCCCTCTTCAATGGGATGGAAACTCTGGAGGCGTAGTTGCAATCGAAGTAGACGGAACGCTAAATATTGCAGCAGGATCTAGTATTAGTGCGACGGGCTATGGCTTCAGAGGCGGTGAATTGGACCCAGACGGCTTACCAGGAAATACATCAAACCCAACCGAGAAAAGATTTCCAGGCACAAACGATTCTTTTCAAGGTTCTGAAAAAGGTGAAAGTATTTATGGTTATCATGCCGAATATGATGGTAGAAACACAAGATATGGTATCGGTGCCGCTGCGAACGGCGGTGGTGGCGGTGGTTACCAAAACTGCGGTGGCGGTGGTGGCTCTAACATTAGCCCTACCTTAGCAGGCTTTACAGGGAAGGGAGTACCTCAAGGTGCAGCAGGACCATGGAATTTAGAAACCCCAGCAATTGGTGGCACGTCCTCACCGGGAGGAGGTAGAGGTGGTTATGCCTATTCTAACTCAAATCAAAATGAATTAACTACAGGACCAGAAAATGCTTCTTGGGGAGGGGATTCACGTAAGAATAACGGAGGTCTTGGTGGACATCCGCTTGCATACGATGCCACTCGAATATTTTTTGGTGGAGGAGGCGGAGCCGGAGATCAAGATAGTGATGAAGGTGGAGCTGGTGGAAACGGTGGCGGAATCGTTTACATTAAAAGTTTTGGCACCATAACAGGTTCAGGAACAATCGAGGCAAATGGTGCTGACGGACAAAATACAAAACCTACTAACGCCGCAACTGGATTC
>JBFHHS010000190.1:0-5405 GCA_041596895.1 Crocinitomicaceae bacterium
CATCATGAATTACAGTGTCACTTTCTCCTTTCTGAAGATATTCTTGTAGTTTTAAATCAAGGTGATTTAGGATTTTGGCAGGGTCAGTAACTCGGGCTTCGAGCACTACACTGTTCAGTAGGTTGAATCCTAATAACGTCATAAAGGAACCTGGAACACCATGTCCTGTACAATCGGCCATGACTAGTATAGTGTGACCATCCACTTTTTCCATCCAGTAAAAATCTCCAGATACAATATCTTTTGGTTTTGAAATAATAAAGTGTTCATCAAAGCTGTTGGAAAATTGCGACTCGTGAGGGAGTAGGTTATATTGAATTCTTCGAGCATAATTGATGCTTGACTTGATTGATTCACTTTGTTCAATGATTGTTTTTTGTTGTTTTCTAATGTCGGTGATGTCCCGGGCAAGTGCTATATAACCAGTGATATAAGAATTTGATCCCGCCGAGAAAATTGTTGTTACATATTGACCCAACCAAATAATGTCGCCGTCTTTTTTCTTGACTGGAAATTGTAAATATGAAGTTGTTTTTCGCTCTTTAAAATGGGTCTCGTAGAATTCTATGACTTCATTTTTATATTTCTCAGGAACAATTGATGATGGATGTTGACCAATCAATTCTTCTTTATTATAGCCGAGTTTTTGGTAGCTGATATCATTTAGAAAAGTGAAATTACCATTTATATCACATTGGTAAATGAAATCTTCTGCATTTTGAACAAGTAATTCATACGTGTTTTCGAGGTCCATTTTTGATGTGACATCCTGCCCTATAATTACTTTTATATTGCTCGAAAAGTCTTGGTATGACCATTCAATCCAATGCACTTCTTTTTTACCATTTGTTAATGGAACAATGTATTTTTCTCCATCTCTAAACTCTTGTGTAATGTCTTTGTGTCGGTAATCTCCGTCAAAAGGGACGAATTTATTCAATAAAACGATGTTGTTGTTTACAAGATTATCATGAGTGATGTCAACAAAATGATTAATATTTTCACTTGCATACGTTACAATTCCCTTTTTGTTAAACGCAATGGCTGGTACTCTTCCTTTATTTATAATTCCAGAAATGAAAATCAGCTTTTCAAGCGAATCATAACGCATGTAGCTTGAAAAAACCATTAAGGAAGACATTGTAAACATTGCGATTAGGAAATACAATTTGGGATAAACTGTATCATCTAAGATGATAGTGTAGCAAATGGATATAAAAAAGACTACGAGCGAAAATAATATTGTTTGTCTTACTTTATTTATCACAAATGGTATGACCATTCCGATTAACGCGACGCCTATAATAAAAAATGGGTGTAAACTTGAAGTGTAAACTTCCCAAAGAAAATTAGCCATAACTATGATGAAACCAATAACTAAATAGTTTTTAAATAGGTAGCGTTTATTTCTGTTTTTTGCTTGTAAAGACAAGAAGTATAAGGCTAATAGTACAAAAGCAGTGGTTAAAGCTAGGCCTAAATGCATCTTCAATTGTCCGTCTGCCATTGGGGCGGTAATTTGGGCAATTGGTGAGGTTAAAGAGGCAAACAAAAGAATCATTGGAGTCGAATTAAGGTAAACATCCAAGTCTTTTGTATCCATAAGCTTTTCATCATCAAAAGTCTTATAGTAGCGCATCAATAAGATGTTGAATAACAGCACTATGGCGACAGCTGAAATGATAAACCATTGGCTTTTCCAGAATGGCTTACTTATTCTAAAGTTGTAAATAGACGGGGAACTAAAGTTTTTACCATCAAAAGAAGATATAACTTCGAGTTGATATTTACCATTATCCAAGTTGTTTAGATTGATAACCGATGTCGCTTCATCTAATGGCATCCAATTAGCAGTCTCATCATCCTTCGTTAATTTGTAGTGATAAAGTATTGTGCCTGGTTTTGGGTTGTTTACTTTTAATTTAAATCTTATGTCAGAATCTGAGTCTTTACTTTTTGTGTCTAGAATTATTTGAGGAGGAAGTGGTGGTTTGCTTCCTGATAATAAAGACGTGTTTATCATGTATAGTCCTTCTATAGTTCCAATGAGTACTCCCGTACTATTTTTGAATTGAGAACGCATGAAAGCTTCATAGCCGTTGTAACCAGATTTCGCATCGTAGAAATTACTTTTAATCGGATATCCTGATTTATCAACTTTAATAAGTGTTATTCCTTTATTTGTTCCTACAATAAGGTTTCCTAAATCATCTGCAATTAGTGTGTAGAACAAGTATGAATTGAAAAATTTTGGATTTTTAATTGTCCTTATTTCATGTGATTTAACAACCCCAACAATCCCTTTTTCTGATGTAAACCAGATTGTTCCGTATTTATCTATAGTTGAAACACCAAAATAAGAACCAAAGAACGGATCTGTTTTAATTCGACTTACATCTTTTGTTTGTTTATTCAGTTTAAATATTCCGTTATTTGATCCAAAAAAGAAGTACTTTCTATCAATACTTAATTCTCCTGAATAAATGTAGTCGGGAAGGTGAATTGAAGAAGAGCTAACTTTTTCTACATCACCTGTATGCGTGTTTAATTTGTGAAGGCCTTCTCCAGAAATACCAACCCATAAGCATGATGAATCTGCCTTTAGAAAAGTGATGTTTTTGTTTCGGAATTTATAAACGTCAAAGTTTGGGTGGTCTGTAGGGTGATATATTCTTAAACCATTATTAGAAGCGAGATAGTATGTCCCATCTATTTCATCAACCGCTTGTAGAAGAAAGTCGTACTGATCAAATTTAGCTGTTTGTCCTCCCTTATTTATATATGTTGCCTCCCCAGAAACACTGATTATTACATCACCATAGATAGTTTTGTAAGGAAGACAAATGTTGGGTTTCTCATAAATACTCAACAATTGCATTTTAGTGAAAGGCTCAAGGGAGATCTTATAAATACCTTTTACATAAGAAGAAATCCAGAAGTCACCGTTAACATCAGTAAAAATAGAATGAACTTGCTCTAAAGGAACATTGTAATTATGGGCAACACTTTTAAACTTCCGATGATTCAAGGAGTACACCTTTCCCGCACGACTTAGAACCGCCGATTTATTTGAGTGTGTATTATGAGAAAAAGAGATGATTTCATCCCCAAGTTTAAAAATGTCCGGTGTATCGAATTCTTTTACAGAGAAAAAACCTCCTCTATCATTTAGAATCACTTCTAACCATCGATTACCGGCTTTATTGAAAAGTGTTAATTTATCTTCTTCAAAATATCCAAATTGAAACTCCTTCTCGTTGTAAATCTGTGTGTTTGTCCAAGATTTAATCGTTGATTTCCTTCCGTTAACCAGACGGAAGATCCCTTTGTTAGTTAATAAAAATAAGGCTTGATTAGATTCGATTGTTTGTGTGACTTCTAAATCAGGATCACCTTCAGGTACGCTAAATATCTGAGTTGTACTTGAGGAATCTTTAGCTATTATACCTTTTTTTCCAATTAGATAATAATGGTTTTTGTGTTTAATTGCCGCTAAGGCGTCACCATTGTTTATCTTATTGATATTAATCTGCTCATACTTATTTTGAGTGTTTAAATATCGAAAATATCCTTTGTATCTCGATGCAATTAACACATTGTTTCCGTCAAAGTTTATGTTGTTAATGTGATGATTATTATCGGAACTATCGGTTAAAATTTCAGTAAAATCTACACCATCATAACTTACAAGTTCTGCACCATCAGTACCAATCCAAAGTGTACCGTTGTCGCTTTGATTAATGCAGTTGATTGTCCCGAGGTTAAGACCGTCTTTATAGCTTAAATTGTTGAATGTACGAAGTTGAGCTTGAGCGCAAGCAATTGATAAAAAACAATAAAGTAGTACAAGGACTTTAGTTTTCAAGTGTGTAGAAATCGTTAGTTTCCACCAAAATAATAAATAATAATGGATAACTAAGCGGTAATCACACGAATTCGATGTTTGATATCTTTAGCTATCTGAATCGCTTCAGTCAAAGAGTCTTGGGCAATTGTTATATGTCCCATTTTCCGATTTGGTTTAGTAATTTCTTTACCATATAAATGTACATGGACACCTTTTATTGAAATGATGTCAAAAAGACCTTCATAAACCGCTTGTCCTTCAAATCCTGCGCTTCCCAATAAGTTTAGCATTACACCATTTTGAGTAATGTTTGTAGAGCCCAAAGGCATGTTAAGAATTGAGCGCAAATGTTGCTCAAATTGTGAAGTTACATTACATTCAATGGTGTGATGTCCACTATTATGTGGTCTCGGTGCAACTTCGTTTACGAGGATGTCTCCATTTTCACAAAGGAATAGTTCAACAGCCAAGATTCCAACCATGTCGAGTTTGTTAATTACATCGATGGCAATAGATTTTGCTTTAGATTCTATCTCTTCTGAAATTTGAGCTGGAGAAAAAAGAAATTCAACTAAATTAACGTCATTAAATTCACACTCAACAGTAGGGTAAACGGCAGTTTCTCCATTTTTATTCCTTGCTACGATAACGGAAAGTTCTTTTACGAATGGAACCATTTCCTCTGCGATTGAAGCTTCTCTAAAGCAGTTTACTAAATTCTCCTTCGTCTTGATTACCTCTACGCCTTTACCATCATATCCTCCTGTTCTTAATTTTTGAACGAAGGGTATTTTTTCGGCTAACATGGAAGAGTCAACATTGGCCGGAATTAATTCAAAGTTCGAAGTAGGAATGTTGTTTTTTTTGTAAAATTCTTTCTGTATGCCTTTGTCCTTAATGATTTCTAAAACACGAGGTTGCGGATAAACTTGGACTCCTTGTTTTTCAAGTTCATACAATGCCTCGATGTTTACATTTTCAATTTCAACGGTTAATGTATCTAGGTTTTTACCAAAAGCAATAACATCGTCATAACTGTTTATGTCACCTTTTGTGAAGGTATTGGCGTATGCTGCACTGGGTGCTTTCTCATCGTTCTCCATGATGTGAACATGAATATTGTAGTTTATTGCTTCCTGAATAAACATTCGACCTAATTGACCGCCTCCTAGAATTCCAAGACGATATTCCGAACCAATGAGATTTTTTTCCATAGGACAAAGATAATGTTCATTTATGTTTTACAAGCTTTTACCCGTATTTTGTTGCCTTTGTTGCCTAGAAAATTGTACTTTTGAAGATCTAAATAAGAGAACTGTGGTACAAGTACTAGATAAGAGTTTTGAAGTGTTTATTACGCGAGACGAAATCCAAAAGGAAGTAGAGTCTTTAGCAAAACAGATTAATACTGATTTCGTTGGTAAGGATGTTGTTTTTATAGCGGTGCTTAACGGGTCTTTTATGTTCGCTTCAGATTTAATGAAATCCATTTCTATTGAATCAGAGATTTCATTTATTAAAATGAGTTCTTATTCTGGGACTTCAACAACAGGTACAG
>JBFHHS010000191.1:0-5379 GCA_041596895.1 Crocinitomicaceae bacterium
TAACATGGACTGTAACTGATATTCATGGAAACGTAACAACTTGTACTCAAGATGTTGATGTGACTGATACTGAGTTGCCAACGGTTATTTGTACTGCTGATGTAATAGTGAGTAACACTCCTGGTTATTGTGGAGCGTCTGTAATGTATCAGACACCAATCTTCGATGATAACTGTGGGATTGTAAGTGTAACACAAACTGATGGAAGTGGTTATACTTCTGGAAACTTATTCCCTGTAGGAACTACTTATATCGAGTACACTGCGGTTGATAATAGTGGTAACGTTCTTACATGTGGGTTTAATGTAACTGTTGAGGATACTGAATTACCAACACTTACAGGTTGTCCAGCTAACATGGTTGTTTATACAACTGAAGCTGTACAATGTGAAGTTGTTGTGAATTGGGCTAGTCCAGTTGCTGCTGATAACTGTCCAGGTGTTGTTATGACGCAGTCAGCGTACTCAGGTCAAACATTCCCATTAGGAATAACAACTGTAACGTATGATGTAGTTGATAATGCAGGTAATGCAGTAAGTTGTTCATTTACTGTAGAAGTTCTTGATGATCTTCACCCTACAATCTCTATGACGGATGAATTGACATTAGTAGCAGATGACTTAACAGCTGATTCATACCAATGGGTTGATTGTGATAATGCTTATGCACCGATAGTAGGTGAGACTGAGTCAACTTATACAGCAACTCAAAACGGTAACTTTGCCGTAATTATGACGACTGACGGATGTTCAGATACTTCGAATTGTGAATCAATCACTACAGTTAGTCTTGATGAGTTTGACCTAGAGACTTTAGTATTGTTCCCGAATCCAACGATGACAGGACAATTCAAAGTTCAATATGCTGGTCAGATTGTAAGAATCGATGTGATTGATATGTTAGGAAGATTAGTTTCATTGCCAATCGATCTAAATGAAGGATTAGTTGATGGATCTGAGCTTGCAAACGGTAAATACATGGTAAGAGTTATTACTGAACATAACATGATTACAAAAGAGGTTATTATAGTAAAATAACACTCGAATAAAATAGAAAAAGGGAGTCTCATTTGAGACTCCCTTTTTTTTATCTTTACACTATTATGAGAACAAAGTTATACGAGGTAATTTTTGGAATTACAACAAAGTCAGGGCGAACATTTGATATTGTTCTGCTGCTTTTAATTCTATTATCAGTACTAACTATAATGTTTGATAGTGTACCTAAATGGCATGCATCATTTCCTGAATTTCTATTTTATGCCGAGTGGATTTTTACAATCATATTCACCATTGAATATCTTTTGAGAATTATAATTTCTCCGAAACCATTAAAATATATTTTTAGTTGGTGGGGCTTAATCGACCTTATTTCAATTGTACCAACATTTATTAGTCCGTTTGTTTCTGGGTATACTTCGTTACGTGCGATAAGAGCTTTACGCTTACTTCGTTTTTTCAGGATATTAAAATTAAGTCGATTTACTTCAGAATCACAATCACTTGCACGATCCTTAAAAGCGAGCTATTATAAAATAATGGTGTTTTTATTTTTTGTTGTCATGATGATGATAATGGCCGGAACAATAATGTATGTGATTGAAGGAGGTACAAACGGCTTTGAGAGTATTCCAGCAAGTATTTATTGGGCGATTGTGACGACAACAACAGTTGGATACGGAGATATTACACCATCTACAGATATTGGAAAAATTATTTCATCAATTATGATGATTGTGGGTTATGTCATTATAGCTGTACCTACAGGATTAATCTCTGTTGAGATGTCGAAAGGGGCGGAGGGTAAAGGCAATAAGAACCAATGTAAAGAATGCGGTAACATAAATCCACAGAATTCCGTTTATTGCAATAAATGCGGTAAAGAAATTTTTGAAGAATAATCACCACTATATGAGTTAAAAAGAAAGCCCCGATTCTAAAGAGTCGGGGCTTTTTATATAATGTCGCTCTAATTATCCGAAACAAGTCGGGAAATTAGAAACGAGAAAAAGGACTAACAATAGCTAGTCCTTTATGCTCTTTGCGGCGTTGCCGATAATTATTACATCATTCCTGGCATTCCACCTGGCATTCCACCCATGGCAGCAGCTGCAGCTGATTCATCAACTGGTTCGTCAGCAATCACACATTCTGTTGTTAAAAGCATTGATGCAATAGAAGCCGCATTTTCGATAGCAATTCGCGTTACTTTAGTCGGATCAATAACACCAGCAGCATACAAATTGTCGAAAGTCTCAGTTCTAGCATTATAACCGAAATCACCTTTACCTTCTTTCACTTTTTGAACAATTACAGCACCTTCACCACCACAATTTGCAATGATTTGTCTCAATGGTTCTTCTACAGCACGTTTTACAATTGCAATCCCTGTCATTTCATCGTCGTTGACACCTACTAGCTTATCTATAGTGCTAAGAGCTCTAATTAAAGCAATTCCTCCACCAGGTACAATTCCTTCTTCTACAGCAGCTCTAGTAGCAGCTAATGCATCATCAACACGGTCTTTTTTCTCTTTCATTTCAACTTCAGTTGGAGCACCAACATAAAGTACAGCAACTCCACCAGACAATTTAGCTAAGCGTTCTTGCATTTTCTCTTTGTCATAATCAGAAGTCGAAGATTCAATTTGAGATTTAATTTGTCCAACACGTGCTTGGATATCATCTTTATTACCTGCACCGTTTACAATAGTTGTGTTGTCTTTATCGATTTCAACTTTTTCAGCTGTTCCCAGCATATCCATCGTAGCATTTTCTAAAGTCAATCCTCTTTCTTCAGAGATAACATGCCCTCCAGTTAGAATAGCTAAATCTTCTAACATTGCTTTTCTTCTATCTCCAAAACCAGGAGCTTTGACCGCTGCAATTTTCAGAGAACCTCTGATTCTGTTTACAACCAAGGTTGCTAAAGCTTCTCCATCAACATCTTCAGCGATAACTAATAAAGGCTTTCCTGATTGAGCAACTGGTTCCAAAATTGGAAGTAATTCCTTCATGTTCGAAATCTTCTTATCGTAGATCAAGATCATTGGATTTTCCAATTCTGCAATCATTTTCTCTGTATTCGTAACGAAGTAAGGAGACAAATAACCTCGGTCAAATTGCATTCCTTCAACAGTTTTCACATCCGTTTCAGTACCTTTTGCTTCTTCAACCGTAATTACACCATCGTTTCCAACAACTTTCATTGCTTCCGCAATTAAAGCTCCGATTGTCTCATCATTGTTAGCGGAAATCGTTGCAATTTGTTTGATTTTATCATTATCCGAACCTACTTCTTTTGAAATCTCTTTAAGGTTCTTAACGATGTCTTTAACTGCTTTGTCGATACCACGTTTTAGATCCATAGGATTAGCCCCAGCTGCAACGTTTTTTAATCCTGCATTAATAATTGCTTGAGCTAATACAGTTGCAGTTGTTGTTCCATCTCCGGCGATATCGGCAGTTTTAGAAGCAACTTCCTTCACCATTTGAGCTCCCATATCTTCAATAGGATCCTTCAATTCGATTTCTTTAGCTACAGATACACCATCTTTAGTTACATGTGGTGCTCCAAATTTCTTTCCAATAACTACATTCCTTCCTTTTGGTCCTAATGTTACTTTTACCGCATCAGCCAATGCATCAACGCCCTTTTTTAGTTTGTCTCTTGCGTCTATATCAAAAAATATTTGCTTTGCCATTTTCTCTTTTTTTATCGATTAAAAAATTCCGTAAATATCTGCTTCACGCATAATTAGATACGTTTTTCCTTCTAATTTAATTTCAGTTCCAGAATACTGTCCGTATAAAACTTCATCACCAACTTTTACAGTCATTGGTTCATCTACTTTACCGTTCCCAGCAGCAATGATTTTTCCGACTAACGGTTTTTCTTTTGCTGAATCTGGAATGATAATTCCGCTTGCAGTTTTCATTTCGACCGCTGCTGGCTCAATTAGCACTCGATCTGCTAAAGGTTTAAATGTTGTTGACATAATTATTTAATTAGTTTGAATTTTTCGTGATTAATCTATCGACGAATTTTGTGCCAATAAGTGTATTGAGACATTTTTACACTTGAATGCATAAAAAATGTCAGTATGCGTGACATACTGACATTAATATTTATAAAGATTCCATAATTGGAATCAATCAATTACTGTGCTGGAGTTCCAGGAGTTGTTTGTCCTTGCTCAGTTGGAGTAGGTTCAACTTTAACTTGTTCTGGAGATTTAGTTCTTATTGTAAGGATGATACTCAAAACGGCAACAACTCCAGCCAATGACCAAGTTGCTTTGTCAATGAAATCATTCGTTTTCTGAACACCACCAATTTGTTGTGCAGCTCCAAAATCAGAACTTAATCCTCCTCCTTTTGGATTTTGAACGTATACTACAAGTACAAGTAAAACACTTGCAAGAATAATGATGATTGAAAATAAAGTATCCATGTATTATGTATTTAATTTTTTCTGTAATTCTTCTATTAAGTTTGCAAAGAAAATCTTTTTTTCTGGATTATTCAAGCTTAATTGTTTATAAGCGTTAATTGCCAGCGGAAAATTACCCTGCATCACATAAATTTTTGCCAAGGTTTCACTTACTGGAAGTGTTTCTTCATTCAGACTTTCTTTCGCTTTTTTGGTAGGGGAAAAGAACTCTTTCTTTGGTTTGTTTACCTCTCCAAATAAATCGCTCGTAGGGTTGAAATCCTTGAAGTCATTGACAACTGCTTCAATTGCTTCTTTGTCTTTGTTCGAATGTTCTTTGAAGTTTGAGTTAGAATGAATCCAGGAGTTAAACGATTTTTTTGAAGTGTTCTCGACCTTATTATTAACCGAAATATCTTCTACTTGTTCACTTAATTTTTTTTCTAATTTTCTTTTCTTTTCGCTTTCAATTGCAGCAATTTCTTCATCAGTTAGCTCCGGAAGTTGATAATTTGATGCCATTGCATGGTGTAAAACGCTCTCGTCGAGTTTATCTCTTGGGGGCAATGGTTTAGTCGCTTGAGAAGACTGTTCTAATTCCACTTCAAGTTTTACTTCATTTTCAACTAAATCGATAGTCACTTCGTTAGGGGCAGAAGTTTCATTGTTCTGAAATTCTACATCTACGGAGGTTTCGTTATCGACTTCTTCATTCATCTTAACCGCCTCGGAATCAATGATGTTTTTAATCTCTGATTCACTAGGTGTCGTTATTGGAATAATTTCTTCAACTTCAGGAGGATCAAATTGAGATTCAACTTCCTCAGAAAAATCATTAATTAAGTGATAGAGCTGAACACGATCACTAATTTTAAAAGAGTGCTTTTGAAGCTCTTCTTCAAATCGGACATCTTTATTTTTCCCTAATCCTTTTAAAAATAAGATTGAA
>JBFHHS010000192.1:0-5359 GCA_041596895.1 Crocinitomicaceae bacterium
CCAGATAAAGTAGCTGATCAAATTTCAGATGCACTTATAGATAATTTCATGGCGTTTGATCCACAATCAAAAGTGGCTTGTGAAACGTTGGTTACCACAGGTCAAGTAGTTTTGGCTGGTGAAGTAAAAACAAACACGTATTTAGATGTACAAAAAATTGCGAGAGATACAATTCAACGCATTGGGTATACGAAGTCTGAGTACATGTTTGATGCAAATTCTTGTGGTATATTATCCGCAATTCACGACCAATCAGATGATATTAATCAAGGAGTAGATCGTGGAAATCCTGAAGAACAAGGTGCAGGTGATCAAGGGATGATGTTTGGTTATGCAACTGATGAAACAGAAAATTATATGCCTTTGGCATTAGAGCTTTCTCATCGTTTATTGATTGAATTGGCCTTGTTGAGAAGAGAGAATAAGGAAATCAACTATTTACGCCCAGATGCAAAATCTCAGGTTACGATTGAGTATTCTGACGATAATGTTCCACAAAGAATCGACGCTATTGTTGTTTCAACGCAACACGATGATTTCGTGAAAACGGGTGATAAAAAGGCGGACGATGATAAAATGTTGGCTAAGATTAAAGCGGATATCATAAACATTTTGATTCCAAGAGTGAAAGCAAAATTACCAGCCGATATTCAAGCGTTATTTACTGATGATATCACTTATCATATTAACCCAACAGGAACGTTCGTTATTGGAGGCCCTCACGGTGATACGGGTTTAACAGGAAGAAAAATTATTGTTGATACATACGGTGGTAAAGGAGCTCACGGTGGTGGGGCATTCTCTGGAAAAGATCCTTCTAAAGTGGATCGATCTGGGGCATATGCTACACGTCACATCGCTAAAAACATGGTAGCTGCTGGGTTGTGTAAAGAAGTCTTAGTGCAAGTTTCTTATGCTATCGGTGTAGCAGAACCTTGTGGTTTATTCATTGATACTTATGGAACTTCAAAAGTAGACATGAAAGATGGTGCAGTTGCACAAAAAATTTCGGAGATATTCGATATGCGCCCATATTTCATTGAGCAACGTTTAAAATTGAGAAATCCAATTTATTCTGAAACTGCTGCTTATGGTCACATGGGAAGAAAGAGCGAAGTGACAACTAAGACGTTTACTGCTCCTGATGGAAGCACAATTTCTAAAGAAGTAGAATTGTTTACATGGGAGAAATTAGATTATGTAGATAAAATTAAAGCTGCTTTTGGCTTATAATTTATACCATATTAAAAAGCCCAATCAATTTGATTGGGCTTTTTTTTATCTGAACTTTTTAATTATCTCGATCTTCAAAGGTCTCCGTTTTCTTCGCTTTTATGCGTTTAACTAAAAAGTAAATCAAAAGGCCCGCCATGCCGATAAAAATGAAGGTCTGGGCAAGGATGATTAGAGTTGCGATAACTTCCATTACTTTAGTTTTACTGCCGTTCCATATGCAAGAATTTCAGAAGCACCTTGCATAATTACACTCGTTGCAAAACGCACATTTACAATGGCATCTGCGCCCATTTTTTCAGCATCTGCTGTCATTCGTTGTATTGCTTCTTCCCTTGATTGAGCTTGAAGCTTTGTATACTCATCAATTTCTCCACCAACAATATTCTTAAGTCCAGCAAAGATGTCTCTTCCGATATTTCTCGCTCTAACGGTACTTCCTCTTGCAATACCAAGTATTTCAATAATTTCTTTATTTGGAATCGTTTCTGTGTTTGTGAGAATCATAATATAGTTTTTTGTTTCATTAAGTTACGTATTGTCTTTTGAAAAATAGTATTTATCGTAAGAAAGATTAATCCTTGATTATGGACGGTTTAAAATTCATCTAAACGAAAAAAGCCATTCATAATTAAATGAATGGCTTTAAATATTAATTGGTTTGACACTATGCAGGGACCATATAACTTTCAACACTTGGACAAGTACAGATTAAGTTTCTGTCTCCATAAGCGTTGTCTACTCTTCGCACTGGAACCCAATATTTCCACTCTTTCAAGTATGAAACAGGGTAGGCTGCCTCTTGAGGACTGTATGGGTAATTCCATTCCTGATTTATGATACAATCTGCAGTATGAGGTGCATTTTTTAATAAGTTATTTTCTGTGTCAGCCTCACCATTTTCAATAGCCGCAACTTCTTTACGAATCGCAATCATTGCTTCAATGAAACGGTCTAATTCTTCTTTGTCTTCACTCTCTGTAGGCTCAACCATTAAAGTTCCAGCAACTGGGAAAGAAACCGTTGGAGCATGGAAACCATAATCGATTAATCGTTTAGCGATATCAGCTACTTCAACATTAGCTGTTTTCTTGAAATCACGACAATCTAAGATCATTTCGTGAGCAACAGTTCCGTTAGCACCTGAGTATAGAATACCATAATGATCTTTCAAAGATGCAGCAATATAGTTTGCATTTAATATTGCAGCTTCAGTTGATTCTCTCAAACCTTTTGCCCCTAACATCTTAATATAACCGTATGAAATCAATAGGATCAAAGCACTACCATAAGGAGCAGAAGAAACAGCATTAATTGCCTTCTCACCTCCAGATTTAACCAGTTTCGATCCTGGTAAAAATGGCGCTAAATGTGCAGCAACACCAATTGGCCCCATTCCAGGTCCACCACCACCGTGAGGAATTGCAAATGTTTTATGAAGATTCAAGTGACAAACATCGGCACCAATGTTACCAGGATTTGTAAGTCCTACTTGAGCATTCATATTAGCACCATCCATATAAACCTGTCCACCATTCTCGTGAATGATAGAGGTGATTTCTCGGATGCCTTCTTCGTAAACACCATGTGTTGAAGGATAAGTTACCATCAAACCACCCAGTGTATCTTTTAATTCTGATGCTTTTTCTCTTAATTCATCAATGTTGATGTTTCCATGATCATCACAACCAGTAACAACAACTTCAAATCCGGCCATCACTGCAGATGCAGGGTTTGTACCGTGCGCAGAAGATGGGATAATCATCACTTTTCTGTTCTTATCTCCATTTGCTTCATGGTATGCTTTGATCACCATCAATCCAGCATATTCTCCTTGTGCTCCAGAGTTTGGTTGAAGCGACATTGCTGCAAATCCAGTCGATTCACAAAGGTCGCGTTCTAATTCTCTGAACATTTCATGATAACCTTCCGCTTGATTTAAAGGAGCAAAAGGATGCATATTTGCGAATTGAGGATCTGTGATTGCCATTAATTCAGATGCAGCATTTAACTTCATAGTACAAGATCCTAATGGAATCATACTGTGAACTAATGATAAATCTTTATTCTCTAGACGCTTCAAATAACGCATCATTTTAGATTCAGAATGATATCTATTAAAAGTTGCGTGTGTAAAGATGGCATCATTTCTTAATTTGTTTGGAGCCAATGTTATCTCCGTTTCATTTGAAACTGAGATCGATGATTTCCCCATAACCTTAGCAAAGATTGATAAAATTGTATTTACATCTTCAGTTGTATGAGGCTCACCAAAACTCATGATTAATTCATGGTCATTCATATAGTGGAAATTCATTCCTGCAGCTTCTGCCGCAGATTGAACTTCAAAGCAAGGCACACCTTTGACTAAAATAGTATCGAAGAACTGGTCTCCTCCTACTTCAATCCCCATGGCTTTTAGTCCGTTGTATGCTTTTGAAGCAAGTGAATGAACGTGATTTGCAATCGCTTTCATTCCGTCAGGACCATGATATACAACGTACATACTTGCCATTACCGCTAGTAAAGCTTGGGCAGTACAAATGTTTGAAGTAGCTTTTCCGCGTTTGATATGTTGCTCACGTGTTTGAAGCGCCATTCTTAAGGCAGTATTCTCATCAGCATCAACAGAAACACCAATAATTCTTCCCGGCATGTTACGTTTGAACTCATCTTTTGCCGCGAAATATGCTGCATGTGGTCCACCGTATCCCATCGGAACCCCAAATCGTTGAGAAGTACCAAAAACTACGTCGGCACCTAATGAACCTGGAGATTTCAAGATTACTAAAGACAAAATGTCGGCTGCAACTGCAACACGAACTCCTGCTTCATTCATTCTTTTGATAAAAGATTCGATGTCTGTAACTTGACCTGTTGTATTTGGGTATTGAATAATAGATCCGAAATAATCTTCTGTCGGAACAAAAGTCTCAGGGTTTCCTATTGTCAATTCAATATTTAAATTGTCAGCTTTGCCTTGAACGACATCAATTGTTTGAGGGAATGCATTCTCGGAGATGAAAAACTTCAACTTTCCAGCTTTAATGTCAGCTCTTGAACGTGAATTCAAGAACATAATCATTGCTTCTGCTGCTGCGGTACCCTCATCAAGTAAAGATGCGTTAGAAAGCTCCAATCCAGTAAGGTCAGAAATCATTGTTTGGAAGTTTAACAATGCTTCCAATCTACCTTGAGAAATTTCTGCTTGGTAAGGAGTGTAAGCCGTGTACCAACCCGGATTTTCAAGAACATTTCTTAAAATAACTGAAGGAACAATCGTCTCATTGTATCCTAACCCAATGAACGATTTGAATAATTTATTCTTTTGACCAAGTTCATTGATGTGAGTTAAGTACTCTTGTTCAGTCATTGCATCAGAAATAGCTAACTCTTTGTTCAGTCTGATGTGGGCTGGAATTGTTTTGTCGATCAATTCATTGATTGAAGCAACTCCAATTTTGGACAACATTGCATTTTTTTCTGCTACGTCTGGTCCAATGTGTCTTTTAGAAAAATTATTCATTTGCCTTAGAATTATAAGTGTACAAATATACGTTGATGTATTATTTAAATTTGATAGTAACTATCAATGTCCTCGTCTTCTGTTTCTTGTGTCACGTCCATACTTATTCCCACGACTATTTTGTCTTCTGTGTGAGTTGTTTGTGTAATTTCTATTGTAAGTTCCCTTCTTTCTTCCCAAGTAACGGCGTTTTGCAAAGCTTCCGCGATCACTATGGTATGGGAAGGCTAAGCCAAAATAAAGTTCGTTTGATCCTCCTTTGGTTTTTGCTAAGGTTCCAACGTCATAGTTGAAAGAATATCCAATTCGAGCATTTTTGGAGATTAAAAAATCAACTCCAGCTATAATTGCACTCGTAGTACGATATCCTACTACAATACTGAACCTATTTCTAATCGTATTTCGAAGAATTAAATCTGCTTGCATCGGCGCATCTAATGCCGTTTTTAATTGCAAATGTGGATTGAATGTAAAATTATCACCAGCATCCAGATAAATACCAGTACTTACATAGTAGTGCCATCGTTGAGGTTCAAATCCAGTTTGCTTACCTCTAATTGTATTTTGAAATAACTGAGGGATACTTGCCCCAAAGTAGAA
>JBFHHS010000193.1:0-5352 GCA_041596895.1 Crocinitomicaceae bacterium
TATAAACAAAAGGCCCTTCAAATAATTGAAAGGCCCTTTGATGTTTGATCGCTTCAATAGAAGCAGAGTATTATTTTTTAACGATGTTCGTAGTTGAGATCGCTCCATTATCTTGGATACTTACGATGTAAATTCCAGACTCCAATGAAGAGATATTTAAGTTAGAACCATTTGATACTTCCGAAGAAAGAACCACACGTCCACTTTGATCAAAAATTGTTGCTACAGCATTTGAAGTAAATTCACCGTTCAAAGTAATTTCATTCGTTGCTGGGTTAGGATAAACACTTAACTCAAATGAGTTTGTTTCATTTAGTGAAGCAAAATCATCCGCTTCTACAGATGACAATACCATTGTTTGAGCAGAGATAGGTGTCGTCGACCCTACGTTTTGAGCAATTAAAGTTGTGTGCGTGAAAACAGGTAAACTTGAATTCGCGATATCATAGTATTCGTACTGGTTTCTAATGATTTCAATATCACCTAAAACGATAACGTTCGCATAAGTAGTATCAACCGTTTTGTAACGGATTACATCTGTAATTGTCGTTGCTCCAGGAAGCATTAATGTTCCTTGACCGTCAATTGATGCGTGGATTGTTCCTGTTACAGCTGATGTTTGAGGGAATCCTTGGAATGTGAAGTTTATCTCTCCTTCGAAATCATCACTGAATGAACTTCCGTTTGAAAATGGATAATCCATTGCTTTTGCCTCATCAACGTCGAATGTTGCTATTACATCTCCTAATGTTGGCTCATTAAAAACGAATCCTTGCGACATACGCTCAGTTGCTGTTGAGGTATAGTAAGATGATAAAAGTGTTCCTGCACTAATAGCAAATGTAGAAGTTGGGAAAGAAGAAGCGTTTGTTGTCGCACTTGCGTTATCCACTCCAATTACTCTTGTTTGTCCTGTTTGTCCGATAACAATCGAATAATCCCAAGTAACACCTGTTCCTTGAGTTGAAGCATAAGCGTCTAATGAATCACAAACGTACATTGTTACGTTAGATCCAATTGCAGCTTCATTGGCTTGAGTTAAACTTTGTGAATTTCCAGCAAAAGCGATTGCTAACGCTGCGAATAGTAAGGTTTTTTTCATAATTATAATTTTGATCAAATTTAATAAAAATGGGATTCAACATCAAAAGAAATGAAGAACGCCGTATTTTAAGTCAAAGCGATTATCTTTGACACTCATCTTAACGGAGTTAAAGGTCAAATGGTTGGTGAAGCGAAATTTAAAAAATACATCTGGGTTGTTTTAAGCTTGTTCGTAGCGGCTACGGCCTATTTAGGATATGAGGTAACGAGGGTTCGATTCGACTATGATTTTGAAAAATTTTTTCCTGATAATGACGAAGAGACAGAGTTCTTTATGAATTACAGAGAAAAATTTAGTTCTGACAATGATTTCTTGCTTATTTCAATTGAATCAGATAAAGGAATATTTCAAAAAGAGTTTCTACAGAGGGTGGATCGTTTTACCAAAGAGGTAGAGAAAACTTCGAGTGTTACTTTTGTGAATTCAATTACAAATCAAGAGGAGTTTTTCATGTTTGCTGGAGGGGCAACGGATTCAAAACCATATATTGATTTTAATGATTTTGACGCTAAACGAGATTCAACAAGGATTTATAAAAATAATGAGCTCATCAATACCATTATCGCTAAGGATGGAAAGTCGCTTTGTTTATTTGTAAAGCATGAAGATTATATTTCTAAAAAGAAGAGTGATGCGTTAATTAATGATTTAAATAAACTCGTTGAAAGTCACAGATTCGATAAAGTCCGGATGGCTGGGCGAACAATTGGTCAAAAGTATTACATCGATAAAATGACATATGAGATGTCATTGTTTGTTGGTTTGAGTGCATTTTTAATCGTATTTTTCTTGTTTATCGCTTTTAAATCTATTTGGGGAATTCTTATTCCACAGATTGTTATTGTGTCATCCATGGTATGGGTTGTCGGTGGAATGGGAATTTTCGATGAGCCGATTAATATTATCCTTTCAATTTTACCATCCATAATGTTCGTAGTATCTATGTCTGATGTAATCCATTTGGTGTCGCGATATTTAGATGCGTTGAGGACAGAAGAAACCGTGTATAAGGCAATCACGATTGCTGTGAAAGAAGTTGGGATGGCAACATTTTTGACATCATTGACCACGGCCATTGGTTTTTTCTCATTGTATTTTGTCAACGTTCAACCGATAAAGGCATTTGGGGTAATTATGGGCTTTGGAGTGTTGATAGCGTTTGTATTGACGTTTTTGACCTTACCTATAATGTTTTACCTTTTTCCAGGACCAAAACATGTTCGAGAAGAGAAGAAAGATCATTTCTGGAAAGTATATTTAGAACGCGGATTTATCTGGGTTGTAAGAAGAAAGAAATCTATATTTATTACCACAGGTGTTATAATTGCTCTTAGTATTGTTGGTTTAAGTCAAATCGAAACGAATAATTTTTTGATGGATGATTTGAAAGCTGATGAACCTTTAAAACAGGATTTTAATTTTTTAGATGAACATTTTGGTGGAATTCGGCCTTTTGAATTGGCTGTTACACTGAAGGATACTACCAAATCTGTTTGGGATAAAGATGCGTTACAAAAAATTGACTCCGTTGAGAAATATTTAAGTTCGGTATATGGCGTTGAAATAAAGAATTCATTGGTAACTACATTGAAGGTTGTTAATCGATCAGCGCATGTTGGGAACAAAGAATATTATACATTGCCAACATCCACGAAGAAAATTCGAAAATACAGACGTGCTGTGCGCGTAGTTGGAAAGGGAGAGTTTGTTAAGTCAATTGTGGATTCTACGGAGCATGTAACGAGAATAACTGGTTCTATCCCAGATTTGGGGAATCAGGTAATCTCAGTTAAAAATCAAGATTTATCAAAGTTCATATCTGAAAATAAATTTGATCAAACTTTTGATTTTAATGTAACCGGAACGGCTCATCTGGTTGATAAAAATCTCAGGTATTTATCTACAAGTTTGATTCAAGGTCTTGGGGTATCCATATTTATTGTAGCTCTGATTATCGGATTTGTATATAGATCAGGAACAATTCTGTTGATAAGCATTGTTTCGAATCTAATCCCGTTACTTTTTATCGGAGGTGTAATGGGGTTTTTAGGTGTTGAATTGAAAACAAGTACTTCAATCATTTTCACGATTGCTTTTGGCATCGCTGTCGATGATACCATACATTTTTTAGGGAAGTTTAAGTATGAATTGACGAAGGGGAAAGGGAAGATGTATGCGTTAAAGCGAAGTTATCTTACAACTGGTAAGGCAATGATTTTGACGACGTTAATTCTCTGTTCAGGATTTATGCTTTTAATCTTCTCAAGCTTTTTAGGAACATTTTATATGGGATTATTACTCTGTGTTACTTTATTCGTCGCTTTGATAGCAGATTTAACAATACTTCCAATTTTGTTAATGGTTTTTTACAATCCTAAACCAAAACTGATTTCGAAAAAATAATTTCTATTTTAGCGTTCCTTTTAGGAAAAACCAGACTGAAACTAAACTATGTCATCTAAAACAAAATCGCCTTCTTTTTTTATAGCACTATTACCAATTGTCGTTTTGGTGGGACTTCTAGTGTTGAATGTTAAAATTTATGGAGAAGATGCCACCTATGGTTCAAATCAAATTGCTTTAATTATTGCCACGGCAATAGCTGCTGTAATTGGATTGCGACTTGGGTTCACATGGAAAAAGTTAGAAAAAGGAATTGTTAAAAGTATCAAGTCGGCATTGCCCGCAATATTAATTTTACTTTTAATCGGTTCGCTAGCCGGTACTTGGATGATATCAGGAATAGTTCCTACTATGATTTACTATGGGTTAGAAATTATAAATCCATCAATTTTCTTGGTTGCAGCTTGTATTGTTAGTGCTATTGTTGCTATGGCTACGGGGAGTTCGTGGAGTACAATTGCAACAGTAGGATTAGCGCTAATTGGCGTTGGAGAAGCTTTAGGTTTTCATCTTCCGATGGTTGCCGGTGCAATCATTTCTGGAGCATATTTTGGTGATAAAATGAGCCCTTTGTCGGATACAACAAATCTTGCACCAGCAATGGCGGGAACAGATTTGTTCACACACATACGATACATGGCATTGACTACGGTTCCTTCCATTTTTCTTACACTAATTATATTTTTAATTCTAGGATTTACCATTGATACAACAACGAATGCAGCAAGTGTTGAAAACATTATGAATACCATTCAAGGAAAGTTCTATGTCTCTCCAATTTTACTGTTAGTTCCGGTTATTGTTGTAGTTCTAATCATTAAAAAAGTGAGCGCTGTTCCAGCATTGTTGATTGGGACGTTATTAGGTGCTTTTGCAGCAGTACTGTTTCAGCCAGACATCATTCAACAAATTGCAGGAGAAACAAGTTCTTATGGAATGTCCTCATATAAAGCATCTATGAATGCTATGTTTGGTAAGATTTCCATTTTAGAGGAAGGAAACTCCATGGAAAGATTACTTAAGACAAGAGGAATGGAAGGTATGATGAATACTATTTGGTTGATTATTTGTGCAATGGCCTTTGGGGGAGTCATGGAAGCATGTGGTTTACTTCAGAAAATCACAAAGTCAGTGGTGAAAATGGCAAAGTCTACCGGGTCTTTAATCGCTACAACAGCAGGAACTTGTGTGTTTTTTAATGCCACTGCTTCAGATCAATATTTAGCAATTGTCGTTCCTGGTAGAATGTTCGCTGATACCTATGAAGAAAGAGGATTGGCACCACAGAATTTAAGTCGAACCCTCGAGGATTCAGGAACAGTGACTTCAGTTTTATTTCCTTGGAATACGTGTGGTGCAGCACAATCTTCTATACTTCATGTTGCTACAGGGGAGTATTGGATGTATTGTTTCTTTAATTTGATTAGTCCAGCGATGACCATGATCTTTGGTTACTTCAATATCAAAATTGCAAAGCTTAAATCGAAGTAAGCACTATTATTTTTCTTAAATAGTATCCGTCTTAAGGTCTGATTTATCAGTACTTTTTGTTATTTTTGTTGTCCGAAATCAGGAATACTATGTTTGAAAATTTAACGGATAAGTTTGAGAGAGCCTTTAAGGTATTAAAGGGACAAGGTCAAATTTCAGAAATTAACGTTGCTGAGACCTTAAAAGAGGTGAGACGTGCATTGTTAGATGCCGATGTCAACTTTAAGACAGCCAAAGAATTCACGAATACAGTAAAGGAAAAAGCTATAGGTGCAAATGTACTTACAGCAATTTCTCCTGGTCAATTAATGATTAAAATCTGCCATGAAGAGTTGGTGGAATTGATGGGTGGA
>JBFHHS010000194.1:0-5297 GCA_041596895.1 Crocinitomicaceae bacterium
AACTTCAAAAAAGCGCTTACCCTCCATTGCATTGTTAAATACAAATGTTGATGTCTGAAAAATTGGACACTTGATTGCTCCTTCTGATAAAGATGGTTTATAACCATAACTCATCATCAAACTTTCTGGTCTCATACTTGAATAATCCATAATAACCCTGTTTATTTCGAATAAACATAATGTATTATCTGTATATTTAGGATGTGCTAGAAAATAAATCTATTATTAAGTAGGTTTATATATGTTTTAAACTAACATCTACATTTTTATAGATTGAAAACAGAAGAATTTTCTATGGAGAACAAATTGGATAAAATTGACAAAGCAATTATCGAAATTTTGAAAGAGAATGCGAAAATTGGTACAAAAGAAATAGCCATGCAGGTAGGTTTGACCGTAACACCTACTTACGAGCGAATAAAAAGACTGGAGAAGTCCGGTGTAATAACGGGGTATACCACCACAGTCAATAAAAAGATGATCGGAAAAGGTCTACAAGTATTTTGTCAGGTCTCTTTAAAAGAGCATAACCTTGAATTGCTAGAGAGTTTTGAGCAAAAAGTGGTTAGTTTCGATGAAGTGTCCGCCTGTTATCATATTGCTGGTGATCACGATTATGCCTTACTAATCGAAGTTTCAGATGTAAGTGAATATGAAGATTTTTTAAAACAAAGTTTATCAACAATTCCTAGTATTATGAATGTTCAAAGTTCTTTTGTGATGAGTGCAATCAAAGAATAAAAAAAGGGAGACACAATTGCCTCCCTTCGATTTATAGTATAAATTAATCCTATTTTACTGGCTCTCTAGTGAAAGCAGGAATTCCAGTGATATCCATTCCAGTGATAAGTAAGTGAATATCATGTGTTCCTTCATATGTAATTACTGATTCTAGGTTTGCCATATGTCGCATGATAGAGTATTCATTTGTAATACCCATTGCTCCATGAATTTGACGAGCTTCTCGCGCAATATTCAATGCAATTTCACAGTTGTTTCGTTTTGCCATTGAAATTTGAGCAGATGTAGCCTTCCCTTCATTTCTTAATTGACCTAGTCTGAATGTTAATAATTGAGCTTTAGTGATTTCAGTAATCATTTCAGCTAATTTTTTTTGAATCAATTGAAAACCTCCAATTGGATTTCCAAATTGAGTTCTTTCTTTCGAATATCTCAATGCTTGATCATAACAATCCATTGCTGCTCCTAGTGCTCCCCAAGCAATCCCAAATCGAGCTGAATCAAGACACCCTAATGGTGCGCCTAATCCTGTTTTTCCTGGAAGGATGTTAGCCTTAGGTACTTTAACATCAACAAAAATCAACTCACCAGTAGCAGATGCTCTAAGTGATAATTTACCATGCATTTCCGGAGTTGAAAACCCTTCCATACCGCGCTCTACAACTAAACCATGAATTCTTCCGCTTTCGTCTTTAGCCCAGACAACAGCAATGTCAGCAAATGGAGCATTTGAAATCCACATTTTTGAACCGTTCAAAATAACATGGTCACCTGCATCTTTGAAGTTTGAAAGCATACCGCCAGGGTTTGATCCATGATCAGGTTCAGTTAATCCAAAACAACCGATCATTTCACCTGTGGCCAATTTTGGCAAATACTTTTGCTTTTGCTCTTCGTTTCCGTATTTCCAAATAGGATACATAACTAAAGAGCTTTGAACAGATGCTGTAGATCTTAATCCAGAATCACATCTTTCCAACTCTTGCATAATCAATCCATAAGAAATCTGATCCAATCCAGGACCACCGTACTCTTCTGGGATATATGGTCCAAAAGCACCTATCTCACCTAAGCCAGGTATAATGTGATTTGGAAATGTTGCATTTTCATAATGATCATCAATGATCGGAGATACTTCCTTTTTTACCCATGCTCTTGCCGCATCGCGAACTAATTTGTGTTCTTCAGAAAGTAAATCATCCATATTAAAGTAATCTGGATGTGTGTATAAATCAGTTTTCATATCGAAATTCGTTTAAGTGGAACAAATTTAACGATATTTTTTGTCTGTGTTAGATTTTTTTGATTTTCGGAAAATATCTTTATTATCTTCGGGATTCGAAGAAGTATAGAATGAGTGTTTCACCGAGTTTACAGATTATTTTAAGTGTGATCCCAAATGAATTAACATTACGGGAGCACCCTATAACGATGCTTATTGGGGTTGGGCTGTTTGCTTCATTCCTTTTAATTGCATTCGCAAAGTTGATCAAATCTGATGTTTATGGTGCTATGTTGTTGTCTTTAACAAAAACAACTGGGCTAAGAGCATTTACGAGAGAAGCATACCCTGTAAATAAAGTGGATTCCCTACTTTTAGTTTTGAATTATTTATTTGCTACCACTACTGCTTTGTTAATACTGTTTGGATTGCCAAAGTTTCAAACTGAATTAAGAATGGATTATGCGCTCTTTATTCCATTGGGGATTTTAATTTGGTCTTTGGGTTCCATGTATTTTACTCAACTGATAACGGGAGAAAAGAATGTTTTTGTTGAGCCAATTATTATGAAGTTGGTTGGTGCTCAATTTCTAGGTCTGTTGTACTTCATGTTGTCCTTGATGTGGGTGCTTAATTCATTTGATCAAAACATATTTATCAATATTGTTTTATGGGCATTCATTATTGAGTCTGTTTTAAGGCTATTTAAAAGTATATCAGTAGTATATCTTCAAGGTGTTTCTTTTTATTACATAATTTTGTACTTTTGCACCCTTGAAATTCTACCGCTTATTGTAGCTTACTATTTTATATTCGGTGATTTCGATTGAAAGACAAAGATTAACCTAAAAGCAAAGTACATTGGCTATCAAAACTATATTAGTTTCGCAACCTAAACCAGAAGGCAAGAAATCGCCTTATTTTGATTTAGCAGAAAAATATGATCTTAAAATTGATTTTAGATCCTTTATTCATGTAGAGGGGATTGATGCCCAGGAGTTTAGAACTCAGAAGGTTGATTTAAATAAGCATACTGCGGTGATTTTAACTTCAAAAACTGCTGTGGACCACTATTTTAGAATAGCACAAGAGATGAGGTTTGAAGTACCGGATAGCATGAAATATTTCTGTATCTCTGAAGCGGTTGCATACTATTTGCAAAAATATGTGGCTTATCGAAAACGAAAAATTTTCTTTGGTAAACAAACCATTGTTGACCTTGTTGATGTTTTGAAAAAACACAAAAAAGAAGAGTTTTTACTGCCTTGTACAGACATTTTAAGAGATAATATCCCTTTAACGTTAGAGTCAAATGGATTTAGTTTTACAAAAGCGGTATTATTTAGAACTGTAGCTTCGGATTTATCTGACTTGGAAAATGTGTATTACGACATGTTAGTTTTTTATAGTCCTGGTGGGATTGAATCCTTGTTAAAGAATTATCCAAAATTTAAGCAAAACAAAACAATCATAGCGGCATTTGGACCAACAACGGCAAACGCAATTGTTAAGAATAAGTTGAGATTGGATCTACATGCCCCTCAGCCAAATGCTCCTTCTATGACTGGTGCGATTGAGAATTTTGTAAAAGAGCAATTGAAATCAAAAAAATAATCGAAATCATTTCGATGTCAAAGCGCTAATCACATAGATTTAGCGCTTTTTTTATTTCTGAAATTACAGTTTCTACTCCTTCTACCGCAGAAGATTGTATGCATGTAAAATCAGATGGTATATTCATTGTTTTCACTTTTGGATCAATGATATACTTCGTACAGCAGCCTTGGGCATGATGGATGAGTCCTGCGGCAGGATAAACTTGTAATGAAGTGCCAATTACTATCAGAATGTCTGCTTCACTAATGATTCGAGCTGCCTCCTCCAATGCTGGCACTTTTTCACCAAACCATACAACATGTGGGCGAAGTCTGTATCCTTCTGGACAGCAGCTATCCTTGGATAATTTAGACCCGTTTATTCTATAATAGGTTGATTCTTGATTGGGACCAGAAGATTTCGCATATCGTATGTTTCCATGTAAATGGAGTACATCTGAGCTGCCAGCCCGCTCATGTAAATCGTCTATGTTTTGAGTCACAATTTTAACTTGTGCAAATTGCTCTAATTTTGAAAGTGCTAGGTGAGCTTCATTAGGTTTTGATTGAATGATATTACGTCGTCTAATATTATAGAACTCTGTAACTAGTTCAGGGTCAGTTTTCCAAGCGTGTAGAGTTGCAACGTCTTCAATCCTATAATTTTCCCATAAGCCATCACTATCTCTGAAAGTTGATATTCCGCTTTCGGCGCTCATGCCTGCCCCAGAAAAAACTACGATTTTTCTTTTTAATTTCATAATATCTTCATTTTAGCTTTACAAGAATAGAGGGTATTTTTACTATGAACTTGTCCCGTTCCATTTGCATAGGGATTAATAAGGCCTTAACTTTAATCTTGATTTTAAACATAACTAAATTATTAAACTATGAAAAAACTATTACTTTGCGCAAGTTTATTGGCAGTAGGTAGTGCTTTTGGTCAATACTCAGAGGATTTTGAGGGGACTTCTGGTACTGGATTACCGGCTGGATGGACACAGGTAACTGCTGCCACAGATGGTGGATTTATTACATCTACAGATTACACAAGTACTTATTTTGATTTTCCTGCTCATACAAGATATGCTGGAACAAATGATGATATTTGTAATTGTGATAAATCAAATGAGAAATTAATTTCTTCAGCTTACACTGTACCTACAGGAACTCAAATTTTATCTTTTGAATACATTTTGGGTCAGTACTATGGAGAGTTTGCAAATGTTGGTATCTCTACGGATGGTGGAACAACTGTTACAGATTTAGGGACATTAGCTCCTACAAATGGAGGTGGAGATCACGTTTGGACGGTTTGGTCTATGGACATTTCTTCATATGCAGGTCAATCAATTAACATTGTTTGGACATATAATGATAACGCTGATTGGGGTTCTGGAATGATGATCGATGATGTTGAAATTTTCTCTCCTGCGGCTGTAGATATGGAAATGACTGCTATTACTACTATTCCTACAGTTGTTGCTGGAAATGTTGATATTACTGGTACTGTTACAAGTAACGGTGCAGCGAACATTACTTCAATTGATATTACTTGGAATGATGGTTCAGGATTAAATACTGAAACATTTGCTGTAAACTTAAACTACGGTGATTCTTATAACTTTACACATGGTACGCAATTAGCAGCTACTGCTGGTTCTACTTATAATGTAGATGTTTGTGTTGTTGCAAATTCTGATGCTGACGCAACGAATGATACAGCAATTAGTGTTACT
>JBFHHS010000195.1:0-5293 GCA_041596895.1 Crocinitomicaceae bacterium
CATCTTGAACCTTGACATTGAAACGATTTCAAGTGATCGAAAGGAAGTTTTACAACCACTCGTTGATTTTATCCAAACTAAAGTTGACTCACAAAGTGAAATCAGAATCAACTTCATTTGTACGCACAATTCCAGAAGAAGTCACTTGTCTCAGGTTTGGGCACAAACCATTGCGCATTACTTCAATATGAAACAAGTTACTTGCTATTCTGGAGGGACAGAATCCACAGCTCTATTTCCAATGGTTGCAGAAACGCTTCAAAAATCTGGCTTTCAAATTCAGGCAATTTCAACAAATGATAACCCGGTGTACAGTATTAAATTTTCAGAAAATGCACATCCAATCATTGGATTTTCAAAAGAATTAGATCACGATTTTAATCCAAAATCAGAATTTGCTGCAATCATGACGTGTGATTCAGCCAACGAAGCTTGTCCATTTGTACCGGGAGCAGAAAAGCGGATTCCGATTACTTATGCAGACCCAAAAGCTTTCGACAATACTCCGCAACAAGCTGAAAAATACCTAGAACGCAGTATGCAAATCGCAACAGAAATGCTTTATGTTTTCTCTCAAATAACAAAATAGAAATGGCACAAAAAAAACTAAGTTTTCTTGATAGAAATTTGACTTTATGGATATTCGTTGCCATGATTATTGGCGTAGGCTTAGGTTACTTTATCCCTACCTTTCCAGATATAATAAATTCGTTTAGTAGCGGCACTACAAATATTCCAATAGCAATTGGGTTGATCCTCATGATGTATCCTCCTTTGGCCAAAGTGAACTACGCGTTACTCCCAAAGGTGTTCAGAAACACCAAGATTCTATCAATATCTCTTCTACTCAACTGGATTATTGGACCAATTTTGATGTTTATTCTAGCCATCACTTTTTTACAAGACTATCCGGAATATATGGTTGGATTAATTCTAATCGGATTAGCTCGATGTATCGCCATGGTTTTGGTATGGAACGACCTAGCTGAAGGTAGCAGTGAATACGGTGCAGGCTTAGTTGCATTGAATAGTATATTCCAAGTATTTGCTTACAGTTTTTATGCCTGGTTATTCATCACTATTCTTCCTCCTTATTTCGGATTTGATGGAGCTATCATTGACATTTCCATTGGAACTATTGCTGAAAGCGTGGCCATCTATCTTGGACTACCATTTTTAATGGGGATTCTAAGTCGCTTAATACTTGTAAAAGTAAAAGGCGAAGAATGGTACAACACGAAATTTATTCCAAGAATCTCTCCATTAACTTTAGTATCGCTTTTGTTTACTATTGTGATCATGTTCTCACTAAAAGGGGAATTGATTGTTGAAATTCCTATGGATGTTCTAATCATTGCCGTACCACTATTGATCTATTTTACTTTGATGTTTATCATTGGATTCTTTATCACAAAAGCTTCCGGTGCAGATTATCAAAAAACAGCATCAGTGGCGTTTACTGCAGCTGGAAACAACTTCGAATTAGCGATTGCTGTAGCCATAGCCGTTTTCGGTCTAAACTCAGGTCAAGCATTTGCAGGTGTTATTGGCCCATTGGTGGAAGTACCCGCATTAATTCTATTGGTTCGTGTTTCATTTTGGTTGCGAAAAAAATATTTTAGCACTTCTAATTCATAGGAATGTCAAACTTTATCATTGCAAAGAAATCTTTGGCCGTTGGAGTCACATTAATTCTTAGCGCAACATTACTAACCAGTTGTAAAGTTGATGGGGTTGAAATGGCCAGAGAAGTGTGCGATTGTGTAGAGAAAGCAAATAAAATTCCGAAGAAAAGCGGACGCAGATACAACAAAATGGAAGTTTGTTTCGATATCATGGATGAATACGAAAAACAATTAGAAAGTAACCCCGTAGAATTCGAACGATATGAGGCTTGTTTTCCTTGTATCGACACCATCCTCTTATAAATTAGAGCAGGTCAAACTAAGGTATAAAAACACGTTGAATCGTCGTCTTTTGATTAAACACTGCTTGAACAAAGTAGACCCCTGAAGACAAATTGGAAACATCCAACAATCCCGAATCAACATCCTCCGATTTGACCATTTGTTGTCCAATTGAATTTACGATTGACAGTGCTTTCAATTGTTCTAACTTAGGGTAGACTACTTTTCCATTTGCGTAAAATGCATTAAAATCGTCTATTTCAATATCACTTGAAACAGAAAGCGTTCCTGGGCAATCATCTGCTTCTTGATATAATTGAGCAACACTTAAACCAGTCGACATTAATTTTGTGGTTTTATCCGGACATATTTTATAAATCATTGGATAATAGGTCATATTATAATCATTGAAAATAGAACGATCATTCCCCTCTACATTAAAAATAGGATTTGGATTGCCTGTGACCCAATCACCTTGTGACCAATTGCTATTTCCGTAAAACTCATTCATTCCGTTATTTGGATCGTGTTCTAACATTAACACCACAACTTGATCTGTTCCGTTAGGCCCGTAATTCAATGTTAAATCTTCTAATTTCCCTGTATTCTGATATGCCCAGCAACTAGGACAATGACAAGCAAAAAACTTAATGAAAACAACTTTCCCTTCAGCCAAATAATTGTATAAATGATGCCAATTTCCATCCAAATCTTGAATGGTAAAATCAGGCGCAATAGATCCATCGGGTAATTGAGCATTCGCAGAAGTTGAAAGTCCGAATACAACCATTAATGAAACAAGTATGTTTTTCATATGTCTAAATTATAGTATTGAGACGAAATCTTGAACAATTCCTTACGGAGGAAGCCATATCCTGTTCAATTCGTACTTCTACTGTTTAAATATGTTAAACCTCAGCCCTAAATTAAAGCTCTATTGTGCTAAAAATTAACTTTGCCCTACGATCTAAACAAAAGACAGAATCGAACACAATATCTCAACATTCAACGGAAAAATTAAATGTCAAAAATTGCGCATTACATTCTAATCATTGGAATTTCACTTCTTTCACTAAACACTTTTAGTCAATTAGGTACGACTGAAATTACAGGTGTTATTCAAGATGAAATTACCTCGGAGCCATTACCATTTGCAAAGGTTGTTTTGCATTCGAAATTGACGGACAAAGTACTAACAGGCGTGCTTACTAAAGACCTTGGAGATTTCAGCATTCAAACCGACTCTACAAACTTTTACTTACGAATAAGTGCGATTGGATATGAAGATGTGGAATTTACAGACTTGGACTATACAAAAAACACAATTGATCTTGGTCATATTAAAATGCCATCCATTACGCAGGGCTTAGATGAAGTAAAAGTTGTCGCAGAAAAATCATCCATGGAATTTAAACTTGACAAAAGAGTTTTCAATGTTGGAAAGGATATTGGATCTACTGGAGCAGGTGCATTGGATGTCCTAAATAATGTGCCATCAGTTAGTGTAGATATCGAAGGGAACATCAAACTCAGAGGGAACGATGGAGTTCAGATTCTAATCAATGGAAAACCTTCCGTATTATCTGATGAAGCAAGCAACGCATTGGGGACCATTACTGCAGACATGATTGAATCTATCGAGTTAATCACAAACCCATCAGCCAAGTATGATGCCAGTGGAACTTCAGGAATCATCAACATCATCCTTAAAAAAGATGAAAGTAAGGGAATCAATGGGTCAATATCCGTTAATACAGGATGGCCTCATAATCATTCCATTGGAGGAAGTTTAAATTATCGAACAAAAAAATTAAACCTATTTACCCAATTTGGAGCTGGATACCGATCTTTGCCTTCATACAACGAAAGCGAGAATATTAACCGCATTACGGGTTCATCTGTTATTAGTGAGGGAACAGCATATAGAAATGAAAACTTCTATAACATTACACTTGGTTCAGATTTCTATATCAACGATTATAACACGCTTACTCTATCTGGAAATTTTGCTTACGAAATAGAATCGCAGCCTTCATCAACTTCTTTATCAATTTATGATAGCTTGGGCAACCTTTCTTCGCGCTATGAACGTACCGAAGTAACTTCCGCCTTAAATCCGAAATACCAATACGACTTTCAATACAAGAAAGAATTTAAAAATAACAAAGAGCATGTTTTACAATTCAGCGCGCTTGGAAAGTATTTTGGGAAGGAACAATCCTCTGAATTTGATAACAATTATACTACCGGGACTCAACTCTATACGGATCAAGAAACGAATACAAACTTCTATCAAGCCAATCAAACTTATCAACTTGATTACGTCAATCCGATTACGAAAAAAATAACGCTAGAACTCGGAAGTATGTACGATATTAATAATGTCGGAAACAACTATGAGGTTTACAACAACTCAGGTGGAATATCTGTTTTGGACACATCATTGACAAACGATTTCAAATACAATCAAAAAGTACTTGCAGGATATATCACTACATCCTATGAAAGTAAAAAATGGGGAGTAAAAGCGGGAGTTAGAGTTGAAAATACAGATTTAGAAACACGTTTAACTCAGACAAATACCGAAAACAATATGAATTACACGAATGTGTTTCCAACACTTCATACATCTTATAAAATTTCGAAAGCATTTCAACTACAAGCTGGATATTCAAAGCGAATTTTCAGACCTAGACTATGGGATTTAAATCCATTTTTTAACATCAAAGACAACTACAACATTCGTACTGGGAATCCAGATTTACTCCCAGAATTTGCAGATTCATATGAAATAACTGGAATCTTCATCTTTAAAGAGTTCTCCTTAAACACAAGTGTTTATTATTTACACACAACGGATGTGAAAGAAAACATTGCCATTTACGAGGATGGAGTTACAATTACTAAACCTGCGAATATCGGAACACGTGATAAAGTTGGAGGTGAACTCAACTGGAAATATCCTGTCGCAAAATGGTTTACGATGAATGGAGATGTAAACTATGGTTATTTCCAACGAACAGGGTCATTTGAATCGCAAAACTTCGATTTCACGGGAAATCAATGGTCTGGGAAATTGAACTTGAAATTCAAACTGAAGGCAGACATCGATATAGAAACTTCAGTGAGTTACGAGTCAGCCTATAAAACAGTACAAGGAAATGTAGCAGGATTTGCTTATGCAGATGCCGGAATTCGTAAAAAACTACTCAAAGGTAAAGCTGTTGTTAATCTTTCTGTACGAGATATTTTTGCTTCCAGAAAACGTGAATCATTTGTAGATCAACCAACCTATTATTATCACAGCTACTCAAATCGTGGTCGATTTGTAACATTCGGTTTTAGTTATAGTTTTGGAAAAGGGGAAGCGATGTCATATACCGGGG
>JBFHHS010000196.1:0-5261 GCA_041596895.1 Crocinitomicaceae bacterium
ATTTACCAGAACGTTTTGAATTAGAATACACAGGTGCAGACAATCAAAAACACCGACCAGTAATGATACACCGTGCTCCTTTCGGATCCATGGAAAGATTTGTTGCGGTATTGTTAGAGCATTGTGCGGGTGACTTCCCATTATGGTTAACAACAGATCAAATTGCGATCTTACCAATTAGTGAGAAATACAATGATTACTGTGAAAACCTTTTACAATTACTAAATAATTACGATATTCGCGGATTCGTTGACGATCGTAATGAGAAGATTGGTAAAAAGATCCGTGAATCGGAGTTAGGTAAAATCCCTTTTATGTTAATCGTTGGAGAGCAAGAAGCTGAGAATAATCAGGTTGCAGTTCGACAAAGAGGACACGGGGATTTAGGCGCGATGAGCGTTGAAGCCTTTGCCAAGATTATAAATGATGAAATTGAAAACGAATTAGCTTTAAACGATTAATTTAATTAATGAGAAGACCGAACAACAGAAGGAAGTTTGTAAAAAGAGAGGAAACAGACCAGCATAGAATCAATGAGAAGATTTATGCTAGAACGATTCGATTAATCCGCGATGGTGCCGAACCAATCGTTATTGCAACATCGGAGGCTCTTAAACTTGCTGAAGCAGAAGACCTTGATTTAGTTGAGATTTCACCTAAAGCTGATCCACCGGTATGTAAGATTTTGGATTATAGAAAATTCTTATACAACCAAAAGAAGAAACAAAAAGAGCTTAAAGCGAAGCAGAGTAAAGTTGTTTTGAAAGAAATTAGATTTGGACCAAATACGGACGATCATGATTTCGAATTCAAACTTGCTCACGCCAAAAAGTTCTTGGAAGAAGGAAACAAAGTGAAAGCATACGTTTTCTTTAGAGGACGTACAATTGTGTTTAAAGATAGAGGTGAAATCTTGCTTCTTAAATTAGCACAAGAGCTTGCTGATTACGGAGTAATTGAGCAAATGCCTAAGCTAGAAGGAAAGAGAATGATCATGATGATTAACTCGAAGAAAAAACAGTAAAAAACTAGATTAACGAAACACGTTATTCTACAAGAAGCTATATAGAGGTAACTTAAAATTGAATAGAGATGCCAAAAATGAAAACTAAATCTAGTGCAAAGAAGAGATTCAAAATCACTGGAACTGGTAAAATCAAAAGAAAACACGCTTTTAAAAGTCACATCTTAACAAAGAAGACTAAAAAGCAAAAACGTAACTTGACACACGCTGGATTGGTTCACCAATCAGATGAAGCGAATATCAAGCAACAATTATGTATGAAATAGTTTCATACAGGTTTATTTAAAAATGTTAACCCGATAATGAGTAACTAAGACATCTGAAATATTGATGCACTCCCTATCAAAAAACTTAAAATTATGCCAAGATCGGTAAATCATGTTGCTTCAAAAGCGCGTCGTAAGAACGTAATGAAGCACGCCAAAGGTTACTTTGGAAGAAGAAAGAATGTTTGGACTGTAGCTAAAAATGCAGTTGAAAAAGGTATGCTTTATGCATACACAGGACGTAAGCAAAAGAAAAGAAACTTCCGTTCATTGTGGATCACGCGTATTAACGCAGGTGCACGCCAACACGGAATGAGCTATTCTCAATTCATGGGACTAGTTAACAAGAGTGAAATGGAGTTAAACCGTAAAGTTCTTGCGGATTTAGCAATGAATCACCCAGACGCTTTTAAAGCGGTTGTTGACGCTGTCAAAAAGTAATTACTAATTCTTCTATATAGCAAAAGCGCTCATCATTGATGAGCGCTTTTTTTTTGCAATAAATTTTGTGAATTAAGATTCCTAGAATGTCTTAGATATGTGTTTTTATTTTGAATGTCAACTCTTTATATTCGTCTAAATCTTTAAAACATAAAACTATGAAAAGAACAATTACTCTTCTAGCATCATTTGTGATGTTAATTCAAATGTCATTCGCTCAGGTAGGAACCGTAGCTGATGATTTCACGGTTACTGATATTGATGGTAACACACACACATTAAGCACAATCTTAGCTTCAGGAAAAGTAGTGGTATTAGATTGCTCAGCGACTTGGTGTGGACCTTGTTGGGGATTTCATGAAGCGCACTTTTTAAAAGACATTCATGATACTTATGGACCAAATGGGACAAATCAAGTTCGTGTACTTTTTTACGAAGCTGATCCAGCAACTACAATGGCAGATCTTCAAGGAACAACAGCAGGAACTCAAGGAGATTGGTTAACAGGAGTTGATTATCCAGTTATCAATGAGTCACCAGTTACTTTAAATGGAAACAAATATTGGCCATTAGGCTACCCAACAATCAACGTTATCAATCCTGCAACTGGAGTGATTGAGGCTGATTTATTTGATGTATGGACAAGTGACACTCAAGCATCACTTGCCGCTATGGTTGACATTATTGATGATTACTTCCAAGGTTCTGCTTCATTGGACGAATTAAGCTTATCCAATGCAAATGTTTATCCGAACCCATCAACTGGTAATGTAACTGTATCTATCAATTCTGTTGATGCAAATAACGCTACAATTGAAGTAAGCAACCTATTAGGACAAGTTGTCTATACAACTAACAACACGTTGGTAGCTGGAAACAATGATGTTAGTCTTGACCTATCTTCATTAGAAGCAGGTCAATACATCGTCCGTATTTCAAATGATACTGCGACAACTTCGACTTCAATTCAAATTAAATAAGAACTCATTGAATAATAAAAAAGGCGTCAACTAATATTGACGCCTTTTTTATGTATGAAAATTTCAATTATTCTAGTAATTAAACTTCCCCTATTCTACAATTAATTTCTGAGTCATTATACCTCCTTCCGAAACTATATTCACCAAATAAACACCTGAAGGAATTTCTGCATGAATCACTGTTTCTTCTCCCGAAAGACTTTCCGCTTCATAAACAGTTCTTCCTGACATATCACGAATAATTAGGTCAAATTGAGAATCACGGTCTCGTTGAATTGAGAATTTACCATGGGAAGGATTTGGATACATAGAAAAAGAACTCAGCTCAGCTTCAACAACTCCCATTACTTCAGGATCACACATCCCTTCCAAGTTTGTATCATAGAAGGCTTGAGCAGAATTAGCAACTGAAATTAACCCATTTACATTATCAACTCCAGCTGTACCACTACGATCATACAATACAGCAAAGGTAAACTTCTTATGATCTTGATAACTAAGAGTCCCGTCACTTACAGTCATAATACCTCGACGGTCTCCTGGAGGATTCATCATATTTAATTCTGACCATTCACCTGTATTATTCGGGTTTCCAGAGAATTGGAATTTAGTAGGTTGAGCATTATCGTCTAATACAGGAGAATTATCAGCCCAATTCCCATTCATTATATTCCAAGCTTGAGTAGCATTCGCCGGATCAGTGTATGGATATGATGCACCATTATTAAAACTCATTGCACTTTCCATATCATGACTTAAACAAATGATACCTGCACTAGGTGGATTTGCGCCATAACCAAGCACTCCACCACTGGATTCGTCCATAGCATCACCATTATACATATACATCATATTTGTCACTGAATCACAACCGAAGTAATCGTCGGTAGGGTTACCAATATCCCCATCATAAGCAAAGGACATTTTAAAATCAAAAAGTGTTTGTGTCCCACGGTTATAAACATCAACGTCCATAAAAGTTGTATTATTTAGATAATCAGTCGTGCTAAATTGATAAAACATGAAATGAACTTCAATTCCTAAAGGATCCCCTCCAGAACCATGAACATTATCTTTGTCATTCATGATTGTATAAACTGCCCGATCACCTTTTATACATGGATGGTCACCAACAGAAGGATCATACACACCATCATAATTTACATCAACAAAAGGCGCCAAGAAATAACTGAGTCCTTGTGAAATATCTCCATGTGCAGGCCAACCAGTAATTGAAGAAGGAGCGATATATCCAGGTTGATCAAAGTTTGCAATGTGGTTATCTATTTCGGCTTTTGTGACACTCCACAAAGTATATCCCATTGGATTTGGAGTGATCGTTGTTGCTAGATCCTGTACCAAAGGTCCAGGCCAAAGATCAGAATTGGAACCATACATATTTTGTGCGGCAACTTTCTGTTGACCATTGATATCAACACCTCCGAACCAAAATGTACCCGAATACATCGTATGTGTACCGGAACCACTTGGGATTTCATATCCGTGCATATTTGTCCCAGGATTATTAAAGAAAAAACCGCCATCGGTAATCATGGCCGAAACATTGTTCTGATTTAAGCCTTGTAGACTTATTTGAGCATTTACGCCAAGCGCAAACCCCATACCTAAAAGTGTAGTAATTGTTTTCATAAGTGAGTTTTTAATAGGTTGATAATTCCAATGTACACAATTACTTTTATAGTATCACTCCGAATAAAACAGATTTAAATTTAAAAATACATGCCTATTCGAATCAAAATAAACACGCCACAACATTTCACGTCTCCTTCACAACAGTTTACTACTCTAAAACCTCATCACACAAAAACGAGAATAAAATAAAAACTACACTTCAAAACAGATTAAAATAATCCTCCGCCACCTTCTTCTGACTCTTGATCCACATTCTTCTCTGTCTTTTTAATAGACTTTCCTTTGTTAAATCTAAAGCTAAACTCCAATAAGAACATGTTTTTAACTAAGCTAACATCATTATCTGTTCTCATAGAAAAACCACTTGCTTCAATACTCGAATTCTGATTATAGTTAGCTCCGAAGTCAATTGGAAGGAAGTAGCCGAACATGATACTTGCTCTTTGCTTGAACAAAGGTTGCTTATAGAAGATCATCCAAAAATCAACATCTCCCTTATCAAATCCAAGCGCGCTAATATGCTTCACCTGTTCTCTCTGGTACTTTAATCCTAATAACGATTGAGATTTTCCGAAAATATAGATCAAATCAGCGTCAGCGGACCAGTCCATAAGACTATTCGAAGAAATATCAGAATTCATCTGTGCGTAGAACAATTCAAAATTAGCTTGAATTAATAGACTAAACTTGAAGTATTTACTAAAATTAAGGTTCCCGCCAACACGTTGATAATCCTTGATATTCTCGTATTTAAAATTAAAAATATTACTCTCATCAAGCTCCCCTATTCGCGCAACTGTATTATTAGAATAATGAAAATAGGGCTCTACAGAAAGTAAACCTTGAAATGTATTTATTCTGAGCGAGAATCGATGTGTTGTAGACGGTTTCAAAAAC
>JBFHHS010000197.1:0-5249 GCA_041596895.1 Crocinitomicaceae bacterium
CGAAGATGTGATGGGATTCGTGAACTTCTTATCTTTTGATGACAAGCAAATTCATACAGAATATTCTGCTTTGATGAGTAAGGTGATGAGCAATGGAAACGGAAGAATCAAGTTCCCAATCAATGAACCTGCTGAAGGAAAGAAAAAATCTCAAATTGAAGAATATCTTGATTTTTATGAAGGTCCAGGAGTGCAACATATTGCTGTTGCTACAGACAATATTATTGACACTGTTTCTAAGCTAAGAGCAAGAGGAGTTGAGTTTTTATCTACTCCTCCAGCTGAATATTACAAGGCCGTTCCTATTCGATTAGATGAGCACAACCATAAGTTACGTGAGGACATTGACACATTGATGTCTTTAGGGATTATGATTGATGCAGATGAAGAAGGATACTTATTACAGATTTTCACGAAACCGGTTGAAGATAGACCGACATTATTCTTCGAAATTATTCAAAGAATGGGAGCTCGTGGATTTGGTGCCGGTAACTTCAAAGCACTATTTGAATCGATCGAAAGAGAACAAGAAAAAAGAGGGACACTTTAGTTCTTAGCTTTATCCAATTTCGAAAGCCGTGTATTCATAGAATGCACGGCTTTTTTGATACCATTCACCGATTAGTTACCATTCACCGAATAATAGCCACAACTCACCTATTTACCCTTTCAGAATGCACACAAGCTCCATACATTTGACTCATAAAACACAACGATATGGAAAAATTAAATAAAGACAGAGCGACAAGGCATCAAAATGCTAAGATCCTCGCAGGAGTATTAATAATTGGATTTGGAATTACGTTCTTATTAGAAAGAACTGGTATGAATGTACCAAACTGGATTCTATCATGGAAAACAATACTCATTGCAGCTGGTGTAGTTACGTTATACAAGCACAATTTCAATCACTTTTTTGGATACGTTATGATTGCAGTTGGAGCTGTTTTTATGATCAATGAATTCAATCCTAACTTTATTGACCGAAGATTAATTCTACCTATCATTATCATAGTCTTTGGAACAATAACTATTATAAAAGCCATTAAACCTGGAAATAACAGAAGAAGACGCAACAAGCCGGGAAAGTCGTTCGCCTTTGATGGAGAAGTTGATGTAGAATCTGACGATTTTATTAGTGCATCTACCTTCTTTGGAGGCGTGAATAAAAATGTGGTAACGAAAAACTTTCAAGGCGCTGATTTCGTAACAGCTTTCGGTGGAACAGAAGTCAACATGACTAAGGCAGATATGCAAGCTCCAGTGACTATTAATTCTAACACTGTGTTTGGAGGACTAACAATCATTGTTCCCTCAAACTGGAAAATCAACTCGGAATTAACAACGGCATTTGGATCTGTAGAGGACAAGCGTCCAATCATGAACGATTCTGCTCAAGACCCAAGTAAAACATTAACTTTAAAAGGTAATTGCTTCTTTGGTGGAGTTGAAATCCACAGTTATTTATAAATGAATCCTACGAAGAAAAAATATAATGCTATATCCAATAGAATGGTCAAAACGATCATTCTATTGGTACTTATAGCCATTGCACAATACACCGTTTTAAGTGGTCAAGGTTTCTCGAATCGAATTATCCTAACGGATGTTATTTCGACTTTAATCTTCACGATAACGTTTACCAGTATCATCTATATTATTCAGCAGTATTACCATTCCAAAGAAGTGTTAAATGTGCCCAACATGAGTACAATCGTACTTTTTTCATTCCTAACTATCCTCTGGAGTCATTTAGCGACAAGTGCGTTTGCCGAAACAACAAATGCGTACAATGATTTTTACAACATGACTTTCACATTAAAGAGCATCCTTATCGTTTTAGTGTATATCATTTGTCACCTCATCTTTTGGATTGATCAACAAAAAGTACAAGAAGTTCGAATTCAAAAATTTGCCATTGAGAAGGAAAAAGAAGCCAATCGCATTGAGATGAACAGTTTGCAACAACAATTCAAACCACACTTCTTATTCAACAGTTTAAATTCAATTAATGCATTGACCGTTGTCAACCCTCAGGAAGCACAAAAAATGGTACACCTTTTATCAGAATTTATGCGAGGAGCAATCAACGTAAACCCATCAGAATTGGTGTCGTTAGAGAAAGAAATACACCATATAAAATTATACACAGACATCGAAAAAGTCCGATTTGGGAGTCGTTTAGAGGTAAACTACGATTTACCGGAAGACATTAGTAATTTCAAAGTTCCAACACTCATACTTCAACCAATTATTGAAAACGCTGTGAAGTACGGACTTTATGACAATACCGATGATGTTATAATATCAATTCAGGTAAAAAAACAACAACATTCGATTAAAATCAGCGTAAGTAATCCATTTGATCCAACAACACAATCCGCTTCGAAAGGAACAGGCTATGGTTTACAATCCATTGAAAAAAAGATGTTGATTTTGTATAATCAATCCAATTTACTTAACACCAAAGCGGAAGACAACACGTTTACCACAATATTAGAAATTCCACAACGATGAAAAAAGTAATCATTATTGACGACGAACCCTTAGCAAGGTCTATTGTAAAATCGTTCTTAGCAAATCATGCGGACCTTGAATTAATAGATGAATCTAATAATGGATTCGAAGGAATTAAGTCCATAGAAAAACACAAGCCAGATTTAATTTTTCTGGATATTCAAATGCCTAAAATAAATGGTTTTGAAATGTTAGAACTCATCGATGAAGAACCTGGAATAATTTTCACTACTGCGTTTGATGAGTATGCGATAAAAGCATTTGAAACTTCAGCCATAGATTATCTACTTAAACCTTTTACTCAAGAACGCTTCGACAAAGCGATTGATAAATGGAAACAACGCAATGGAACGAACAGTACGGTTGATTCAATCATAGAAACAGCGCAAAAACAACCAGATGAAGATTTAAGAATTGTAGTGAAAGATGGTTCTGAAATAAAAATAATCCCAACAGACACCGTACTTTACATCGAAGCATACGATGATTACGTTAAAATTCACACAAAGGAAAAATATTTCGTCAAGAAGAAAACCATGTCATATTATGAAAAAACATTGAATTCAAAAGACTTTTTACGCATCCACCGTTCATACATTATCAACATCAATGAGCTCACTAAAATTGAGTCATACGAGAAGAATAGTTACCGTGCAACATTAAAAAATGATGCAAAAATACCGATTAGTCGAAGTTCATATAGTGGGCTCAAAGAAATCTTAGGACTTTAATTTTTGATGACAATTATCATGTATTGCTTTTAAATTATTCGCTAGTTTTGGTACACCTGAATTTAGCGATCATGACAAGAGAAGAGTTACTTAAAGCGATAGACGAGAAATACGAAGCAATGGGACAGAATGCTGATGTGCATTTATCCGGATTACTTTATGCAGAACCAACCAAATATTGGGATTATATTCAAGTTGAGGCTTTACTTGGTTTACAGGCCATGAAAACGACCTTGAAGGATGAAATGGTGTTCATTATGTATCACCAAATCAATGAGCTTTTGTTCAAAATGATTCTTTGGGAGATGGAACAAATTTCTGAAGATGAATCAATTTCAACTCAAAAATTTGCGAAACACTTATACAGAATCAGTCGTTATTTCGACATGCTTTCGAACTCATTTACAATTATGGGAGATGGAATGGATGTTGATCAATACATGAAATTCAGAGATACTTTAACTCCTGCAAGTGGGTTCCAAAGTGCTCAATATCGCAAAATTGAATTTGCATCTACTGAATTGATAAATCTAATCGACTTCAGGTTTAGAAAAACAATTGACCGTAACACACCATATTCTCATGCCTTTGATAATCTTTATTGGCAAGTAGCTGGAGTTGATCATGCAACTGGCAAGAAGACAAAATTGATGACAAACTTCGAAGAAAAGTACAAGGATGAGTTTATCGGTTTCATGAAAAAATACAACACAACCAACCTTTGGACAAAATTCAAAGAGTTACCAGAGGAAGAGCGTAACAATATCGACTTAGTAAATGCGATGCGTCATTATGATCATACAGTAAACGTAAGTTGGGTAATGCATCACTTAAACGCTGCTCGCAAATATTTGAACAGCGGTGAAACTAGTGTTGAAGCTACAGGAGGAAGTGAATGGCAAAAATACATGCATCCGAAATATCAAAGAAGAATTTTCTTCCCTGAATTATGGTCTGAATCTGAGTTAGAGAACTGGGGAGATGAAGACGTAGTTAACGAAGAAGTTTTAACCGAACTGAGCGGGATTAGAATATAATTCTAGCGAATCACTATCTTTGCACAAAACAGAACTTATGGCAGAAGTAGGAATCATTATGGGAAGCACGTCGGATTTACCGGTGATGCAAGATGCAGCAGATTTTTTAACGGATTTAGGTATTGAATTCGAATTGGATATTGTATCGGCGCACAGAACTCCTGAAAAGATGTACGACTACGCAAAGAATGCCCACAAAAGAGGTTTAAAGGTGATTATTGCTGGTGCTGGTGGTGCTGCTCACCTACCTGGAATGACAGCCTCTCTTACTCCACTACCAGTTATTGGCGTTCCTGTAAAATCTAGTAACTCAATTGATGGTTGGGATAGTATACTTTCTATCCTTCAAATGCCTGGAGGAATTCCAGTTGCAACTGTTGCCTTAAACGGAGCAAAAAACGCAGGTATTTTAGCTGCTAAAATCATTGGTTCTTCCAATCCAGAAGTATTAACTCGCATGGAAGGATATATGGAAGAGTTAAAGCAAAAAGTATTGGCTGGTGCTGAGTCTGTGAAGAAAGGGTAAATTCTCCATTTCTTGATTCTCAATCAAGTTTAAATCTTCCAATTATTACATTCAAAAAAACGGCTTAGGCAGGACCTAAACCGTTTTCAAATGCAATGTATTTCTTAAGCTAATTCTCGCTTAGTCTTTGATGAACTTTTGACGTGCAACACCTTTTTCTGTTTCTACTTGTAATACGTATACTCCATTTGACAATTCAGAAACATCAATTGAATTTGATGATGTTAAATTGGCTTGAATTGCATTCCCCATAGCATCAAAAATAGTAATTGAACTAATCACTTCTTCTAACTCAATTGTTAGCTTAGAAGAACTTGGGTTAGGATAAAGAGATAAATCCTTATTTAACTCAATCTCATTCACCGCCAAAGGATAACCACTATCTTCACTGAAACTAGAAGTTCCGTCAATATTAGTCCAGTTTGTTGTACTCCAGGC
>JBFHHS010000198.1:0-5246 GCA_041596895.1 Crocinitomicaceae bacterium
AATTCATGTTAACCGTTCAAGAGGCAATCTCGTTTATAGAATCGAACACTGTAAAACTACAAACGCAACAAGTCGACTTGATTGATGCTTTGGGTTGTACGCTTGCTCAAGAAATAAAATCGACCATTGATATGCCTCCATTCAATCAATCTGCGATGGATGGTTATGCTGTTGCGTTACACGATTCTTCCATTTACACATTGATTGGTGAAATCAAAGCGGGAGATAATGCTCAAATTGAATTACAACCGGGAGAATGTGTGCGGATCTTTACTGGCGCAATGGTTCCTGAAGGTGCCAATTGCGTTGCCAAACAAGAAATTGTTGAACGTATCGATGATACAAAAATTCGCGTTGAAACTCCCATTTTTAAATTTGGAAACATCCGACCAAAAGGCGAACAAATAAGTAAAGGCGACCTCGGATTAGCACAAGGCACATTTATCAATACAGGAGCAATTGGATTTGCTGCAATGCTCGGCCGAACTTCATTAACTGTTTATCAAAAACCTCAAATTGCCGTGATTGCAACGGGAAGTGAATTGATTAAACCCGGGTTAGAATTACCGGATGGAGCAATCTATGAATCGAATACTTTCTCACTTCAAGCGGCATTAAAAACAGCTGGATTTAGCGCAAGCATCGATTCTGTAGAAGACGATTATGCTTCAACAAAAGCAAAAATTAAAGATGCCATTGATCGCTATGATGTTGTTATGATTACCGGAGGAATTTCTGTGGGAGATTACGATTTTGTGGGAGACATTTTAAGCGAACTTGGCGTAAATACAGGATTCTACAAAATCAAACAAAAACCAGGAAAACCGATGTACTTTGGATACAAAGGTTCAAAACTCATTTTTGCCCTTCCTGGAAATCCCGCTTCTGCCCTATCTTGTTATTACAACTATGTGCTCCCAGCATTAAATATGATGGCTGGAAAAGCACATCCTCACTTGGAAAAAAGAACACTGACGCTGCAATCTGATTATAAGAAAACACCTAAAATGACGCATTTCTTGAAAGGACTTGCACAAGACGACAAGGTTGAGATACTTGGCAAACAGAGCTCAGCAATGCTCAATTCTTTTGTGGATGGTAATTGCTTAATCATTTTAGAAGAAGGACTAGAAAACTGGAATTCCGGAGATAAAGTCCAAGCATTGATGATTCCCCAATAATAGTTCAAACACGTAACTGGATTACCAAAATCATTTTTTACCTTAGCGTTATATATTACAGAATATAGCGTTAAATGAAAGCGAAAGACGCCTTTAAGGTACACAGCAGGATATGGATTTCAACCAAGGATGGTAATTACTTGGGTGAAGGTCGCATTGCGCTTTTGCGTGAAATTCATGAACATAAATCCATTTCTAAAGCGGCAAAATCAATGAAAATGTCATATAAAAAGGCATGGGATATGGTCAACGCGATGAATACCATCAGTAACACTCCTCTTGTTATCAGAACCATTGGAGGAACCGGAGGAGGTGGATCTGAAGTTACTGAGACTGGCCAGAAAGCCATTCAATTATTCAATCAGATTAAAGCCAGTAACAAGGCGCATTTGGAAGCACAACTAGAGCAAATCGATTTTTCATGAAACAGGATATCACGGTTGTAATATTGGCAGGTGGACAAAGTTCGCGCATGGGAAAGGACAAAGGTTTGATTTCAGTGAATGGAAAACCAATGGTTCAACATCTCCTCGGTGTTGCGCAATCGATTGGTCTACCTGTAATTATCATTGCAAACAATTCCGATTACAAACAGTTTAACGTTCCCGTTTATGAAGATAGATACAAGGAACACGGGCCACTTGGTGGAATTCACTCAGGATTTTATCATAGTCAAACAGAACGTATTTTTGTAATCAGTTGTGACACTCCTTTTGTACAAAAAGAACTCATTGAATCAATCATTGAAGCTTCAGAAGGATTTGAAATAACCGTACCTCGGCATGAACACAAAACGCATCCATTGATCGGGATTTACGCAAGGAGTACATTTGAATCATTAGTAAAATCACTCGACGCTAAAACGCTGAAGGTTATGGAGTTTATTAAACCTTTTCACCACCAAGTTATCGATGTTTCTACGCTATTTGACGAAGAACAATTTGAAAACATCAACGAACCCAAAGACCTCTATGCACAAGTAAAAATAAAAGCATTTGGAATGATTGCCGAACGCATGGATTCAACTGAAACGGAAATCAGTATTCCCAATAAAAAAGCAATGAACCTCAGAAAGTACTTCAATGAACTTTGGCCTTTCTTATCAGAAATGAGTTATTCCATTGCCATTGATCAAGAATTAAGAGAAGAATTAAATAAAAACGAACAACCAAACGAAATAGCCATCCTCCCTCCTTTTGCAGGTGGATAAAATCCAATCATTATGAAAAATTGTTTTAAAGAAGGAGCGATTACTCCCGATTTCATTGCAAGCTCCATTGCACACCATCAAGTCAAAACAAACATTGGTGCGCACCAGATCTTTTTGGGACAAGTACGCAGCGATATCATTGAAGAAAAAGAAGTTGTTGCCATTGATTATTCCGCGCACGAAGAAATGGCCAACAAAGCCTTTCATGAAATTCGTGAAAATACTTTTGAAAAATACGATTTGACTTGCATGCACATTTATCATAGTAAAGGAATTGTAAAATCTGGTGAGATATGCTTGTTTGTATTTGTTTCATCTGCCCATCGTAAAATGGTGCAACAAGCCATTGAGTTTGTTGTTGAAGAAATTAAAGCCAAAGTACCTGTATTTGGAAAGGAATTGTTTGAGGATGACTCTCATGTTTGGAAAGTAAATAAATAGATATGGTTGACATTACACATAAATCATCAACGCTTCGTAGAGCGGTAGCGCAAGCAACGGTCGTGGTGAGCAAACAAGAAACCATTGATGCCTTAGTAAACAATGAAGTGCCAAAAGGAAATGTATTTGAAATGGCAAAAACAGCAGGATTATTCGCTGTAAAAAAAACCTCCGACATCATTCCGGATTGTCACCCTTTACCCGTTGAGTTTACGGGAGTCACATACGATATTGATGGGCTTAAAATTTACATCAATATTGAAGTGAAAACAATTTACAAGACCGGCGTTGAAGTTGAGGCCATGCATGGAGCAAGCGTTATTGCCTTAACCATGTACGACATGTTAAAACCCATTGACAAAGGGATTGAAGTACAAAACATCAAGCTACTAGAAAAACAAGGTGGTAAATCTGACTTCAAAGATAAGTTTAGAAAAGACCTGACTGCGGCTGTTGTAGTTTGCTCTGATACGATTTCAGCAGGACAAAAAGAAGACAAGGCTGGAAAAGCCATTATAGAGAAACTGACTTCATACTCCGTGGATACAATCGATTATATCATTGTTCCAGACGAAGTAGATGCCATTCAAGCGGCTTTATTGAAACATACTGCATTGAACACCGATTTGGTTATTTATACCGGGGGCACGGGATTGTCGAAGCGCGATGTTACACCTGAAGCAATCATCCCTTTGCTGGATCGTGACATTCCTGGAATTGCTGAGGCAAGTCGAAGTTATGGACAAGATCGCACACCATTTTCAATGTTATCCAGAAGTGTTTCTGGGGTGAAAGACCAAACCTTGGTTTTAGCGCTACCAGGATCAACAAAAGGAGCAAGCGAATCGATGGATGCTTTATTCCCTGCGTTGTTGCACATTTTTAGAATTTTCAAAGGAGCGCGTCACGATTGATGGAACGTAAACCGAACCATATCGCCCCCATTCTTGATAAATTTGGTCGCAAGCACGATTATTTAAGAATCTCGCTCACGGAACGTTGTAATTTACGTTGCTTCTATTGCATGCCGGAAGAAGGAGTTCAATTGCGCGAGAAATCCGTATTTATGTCCTCTGAAGAAGTGATTGCAATTGCTAAGAACTTTGTCGATTTAGGGATAACGAAAATTCGCTTGACAGGAGGAGAACCCCTTGTAAAAAAAGATGTTGGGAATATCATTGAAGCATTGGGACAACTTCCGATAGAATTGGCTATCACAACGAATGCAGTCAATGTTGACCAATATATTGATGTATTAAAAAAGGCGGGGGTTAAATCAATCAACGTCAGTTTAGATTCCTTGATTGCAGAACGATTCAATGCTATTTCTCGAAGAAGCTATTTCGATCGAATCATGTCCAATATTGAATTGTTGCTTGCCCATGATTTTGATGTAAAAATCAATGTGGTTGTGATTAAAGGAACGAACGATGATGAAATCATTGACTTCATCCAATGGACCAAAAATACAGCAATCAATATTCGTTTTATAGAGTTTATGCCCTTTGATGGTAACAATTGGGACTGGGAAAAGAAAGTTTCATTTCAAGAAATAATGCGACGCGTGGAATCTGAATACGGTTCGGATGGTTATCAAAAAATTGAAGACACAGCAAACGACACTTCACGCAATTACAAATTAAAAGACAGTCAAGGAACTTTTGGAATCATTAGCTCTGTCACCAATCCATTTTGTGATACATGCAATCGCATTCGCTTAACAGCCGATGGAAAAATAAAGAACTGTTTGTTTTCTAAAGAGGAATCGGACATTCTTACCGCATACAGAAACAATGAAAACTTGGAACCAATCATTCGTGCGGCAATTCAATCCAAACACCCGGAACGCGGAGGAAATGTCGCCTTTAAAGCATTGACCCAAGCAGACATCAAAAATAGATCGATGATTACCATTGGTGGATAAATAAGAATTAGATGACATTTTCAGAAGATTCAGTTTGGATATTTATGGCAATCTTGCCGATAGTAGCATTTATGTACGCTGCAGTTGGACATGGAGGCGCAAGCGGATATTTGGCCTTGATGGCATTGTTTTCATTTTCACCTGAAATCATGAAACCGACGGGATTGCTTCTCAATTTATTCGTTGCAGGCATTTCATTTTATCATTTCTGGAAAGGAGGACATTATAATTACAAACTCTTTATTTCCTTCGCAGTAGGCTCAATTCCCCTATCCTATATAGGTGGTCTCATTGAAGTTGACACCTCCATTTACAAAGTCATTTTAGGCATCCTACTCATTTTTGCCATTCTAAAAATGTTGAATGTTTTTGGGAAAGAAGTTGAAAAAACAAAACCAATACAATTACCACTAGCCATTATTATTGGAGCATGCATAGGTTTCTTTTCAGGACTCATTGGAATTGGTGGAGGTATCATTTTAAGTCCTGT
>JBFHHS010000199.1:0-5215 GCA_041596895.1 Crocinitomicaceae bacterium
TCCTCAACCCTAGAAGTACAATAAACTTCCATATCACGTTGTTCCCTATAGTTAAATGCGCGCACATCATCCAGTCCAGCCATATGATCTTTATGTTCATGGGTAAAAAGTACTCCACTAAGCGTTTTCACCTTTTCACGAAGCATTTGCTGTCTAAAATCTGGACCAGAATCAATTACATAATTCTTCCCCTTGTGTGTTATTAGAATTGAACAACGTAAACGATTATCTTTCGGATCATTTGAAGCACACACATCACAGTCACATGCAATAACTGGAACTCCTTGTGATGTACCTGAACCTAAAAATGTGATCTTCAACTTTCTCTAATTATTTGATTAAATGTAATGAATTCAATTGCCCTTTAAATTAAGAACGCATGATTTTAACAATAAACACACCCCAAGCAGCAATCATTAACACACCTCCAATTGGGGTAATTGGTCCTAAAAATGACAAAGAAGCCCCTAGAACATCTTGCGTTGCTAAAAGGTAAATTGAACCACTAAACACGATAACTCCGGCAAGAACTAAATAAAGAATCGTATTAATTCCTTTAAATTTTGAAGCATTGAAACCTAATATCAACAATGCTAAGCCATGATACGTTTGGTAACGCACTCCTGTTTCGAAGGATTTCGACTGTGCCTCAGTTAATACATCTTTCAATCCATGTGCACCAAAAGCACCTAAAATAATAGCCAGCGCAATAAAAATAGCTCCTGTTAAAACAGTTTTTTTACTCATCCTTTAAATTTAATGTATAATCTAATACAGAAGACCATCCCTTCCATTTACCGTAATCACCTATTGTTTCATTATGCCAAAGAAAAATAAAATCACCTCCAAACTCTTTTACTTCCTTAAATAGTGAGGAGATTTGTGATTTACTCTGTTCAATGGTCAAATTCATATACTCATTCAGTGTTCCATCCATATATGCAAACGGGTGAATTTTCAGGGGAGTAACTTCATTTAAACCTAAATCGAACCAAAAATGCACCCGTGCCGTACCTGACCGAAAACCTACATGTTCGGCAAACCCCATTGTATAATCCTCATTGAATCCAGCAGCCAGTAGACTTCTATATGTATCTGGAAGCTTCAAACGTAGAAAATGCTGGCGGGATTTATGAATCTCACGTCCCACTACCTGAGATAATTCTTCTTTCTCTTTGTTAATAATCTCTACATTGTCTTGTGAGGCATAGCTTGGATGAAGATTTACCTCCACCAAGTCATCCATTGACTTTATAACCGCCTGGTGTTGTTTGTTTTGAATTGAAATGTTACGATCCAATTTAGCTCGATCCCCAACCAACCAGAACAACAAGGTCCCAGGAAACTCCGCTCCTATTTTTGCGATGTATTCATAAGTATCAAAAGGGTCTTTAGCACCGTTCAAAACTTCGCTTCTTTCTCTTATTCTTTTTTTATCTCCCTTAAAAACATCACGTAAAAGTGATAAAATCATGCGCTTCCCTGTCTTCAATTTGTAAGCGAACGTGTTGTCAATATCGAAAGTTGGTATAATTGAAACCTCTGTCTTTTCTTTTAAATAGCTATCATTAATAAGTCGAATAACCTGCTCTGCCCATCGATCACAATTTAATCTTTCTACTTTATTCTCTTGCGCCAATATACTTTCACTAAAAGTAAAACGACCATGATCATCTCGCTTCGTGCACGTATACTCTTCATATCTTGAAAGAAGATAAAATATAGACGCTACATAATCTTCATTTCCATTGATAGAAAGACAACTTGATTTTGTCCATAAAACTTCCTTAAGTTCAATGGTATCCTCAAAACAAATTGAATTCGGTAATATCTGATAACCATCGAGTTGTTCCGATGAATAATTCAATTTTGAATCAGAATAACTGTTGAATTTTAACCGATCAGAAGTCAGTTCAAACTCTATTCCACGAAGCTTAAATATAAAGTTGAATGTATATTCTACACGAGAAGTTATTTCTGAAACATAAATTAATATCATAATTCCGATACGATCTTATTACAAATAAACTCTGCTGCTTTTCCATCTCCGTATAATACGGGGTAAGTAAAATCATCTTTGGTCAGCAATGAATTGAATGCATTTAGTATGCGATCATAATCAAAATCAGCAAGAATGGCATTTCCATTCTCTACAATTTCAACCCACTCGGTTTGTGGTCGTAGAATAACACAAGGTTTTTCAAAGAAGAACGACTCTTTTTGAAGACCACCACTATCTGTAACTATAATTCTTGCATTCTTTTCCAAGGCAATGATGTCAAGGAAACCAGCTGGTGGAATCACTTGAATCATTTTACTTTGATTGATAGAATTGAAAAGCGTCTCACTCAATTGCATTTGCATTTTAGCTTTTGTACGCGGATGTAATGGTAAAATCACTTTCAAACCTGAATTCTCAGCAATATCATATAGAGCCTGAAAAATAGACTCCATATTTTCCTTGACATCGGTGTTTGAATCACGATGCACCGTGCATAAAACGAACCCATTAGCTTCAAGGCCTAATTCATTCAGAATATTCGATTTTTGATCTGATATTTTCGAAAAATGAAGGCTATTATCGAACATGATATCTCCACAGTGATAAACATGTGGGGCGTCAATAGTTGCTTTAGTTGTAATCTCCATTTGAAACCCTTCTTTTAAAAGGTTTTCAATTCCAGTTTGAGTTGGTGTAAACAGCAAAGTGGACATATGATCACAAGAAATACGATTAATTTCTTCTGGCATGGCCTTATTAAAGCTTCTCAACCCTGCTTCGACATGAATTACCGGAATATGGATTTTTGAAGCTGCTAGCGCTCCAGCAATCGTCGAATTCGTGTCACCATAAACCAATACAGCATCCGGTTTTTCCTGAATGAAAATTTCTTCTAACCCTTCTAGCATTTTCGCTGTTTGCACACCGTGTGACGCGCTACCTACGTTTAAATTATAATGAGGGATTGGTATCATCATCTCTTCAAAAAACACTTTAGACATATTCTCATCATAATGTTGTCCAGTATGTACAATAATCTCTTCCAAATCGTTCTTAAAAACACCGGAAACTGCTCTACTGATCGCTGAAGATTTAATAATTTGAGGTCTTGCTCCTACAATTGTGATGATTTTCTTTTTCAAAATAAAATGTTGTTAATTCAGAATTCCTTCATCTGCAAAGCTAAGGTAACTATTATCCGAAAATATAAGATGATCTAGGACTTGTAAGTCGATGTATTTCCCAAAATTTATTAGTGATTTTGTCAATTTCAGATCTGCCTCACTCGGTTTTAACTGTCCACTGGGGTGGTTATGTGCTAAAATCAGAGCACTACATTTTGTCTCTAATGCTTTTTGGAAGATTATCTTTCCATCGGCCACAGTTCCAGAAATACCACCTTTTGAAATTTGTTCTGTTTTCAATACTTGATTTGCTCGATCCAAGTAAATCACATAGAATTCTTCATGCGATAGATCTAAAAATTTTGGTTTAAGCAAGTCATAGACGTTTTTTGAAGAACTTATCTTTGAAATTGGAGCTTGTTCCTCACTTCCCTTTCTTCGTGCAATTTCCAAGGTAGCCATAATACTGATTGCTTTAGCCTCTCCTATCCCTTTAAATTTATTCAAATCAGCAATTGATAATTTCGACAGTTTAGAAAGGCTATTCCCTACAGAGGATAATATCTGACGGGATAATTCTACTGCGGATAAGTGTCGATTTCCTGATCCGATAATAATAGCAAGTAATTCAGCATCAGAAAGAACATTTCGTCCTTTAAGTTTCATTTTCTCTCTTGGACGATCATCTTCGGCCCACATTTTAATCGAGTTAATCTGTTTCATGTAAATAGGTTTTGGTTAACTCTTATATAATTTAATGAAAAATATCCTTTGATTTCACATGGTATGGTTATTGACATAAAGATTGTGAACAAAACCCCAAGTAAACAAGGATAACGAGCTTATTTGAAGTTAAATTTGAGGTTCATTTGAAATTTGACACATGAAACATATTTTCTTTACTCTAATAATTGGACTTTTTTCTTTCTGGGCTTCTGCGCAAAATGAGAATCAATATACATTGGACGCTTATTTAAATAATAATGAAGCTTTAGATCGTAAAGTAGATAGTGTTTTTAATTCACTAAATGAGAACTCGGTTATTGCACAATTAATTATGCCTGCTGTTGGTCGATTAGGACAACATGAAGACACAATAAAAAACCTATTAAAGGATCAATTAATTGGTGGTGTTTTATTATTGAACGGAACGAAGGGCCAGTTTACAAATTGGGTAAAGGAGTTTGAAGCAATGAATGTTGAACATAAAAATTTACCTTTTATGTATTCTGCTGATGCTGAACCTAGTTTAGTCAACAGAAAAATTATCGGTTCAACACCAGTTGTAAAAGCCAATGCAATTTCCAGTTTACTTGAAGTACTTAAGGTTGCTGGAGTAATTTCAAATGATTTAAATGATATCGGTATCAATTACAATTTTGCCCCAGTTGTAGATATGGCAAAAAACAAAACTGTCGGTTATCGTGGATTTGGGTCAGATCCTGAAAACATCGTCCCGTATAGCAATGCCTTTATTAAGCAGACACAAAGTCAGAACATCGTTGCTACAGCTAAACATTTCCCTGGTCATGGATTAATTTCAGGAGATACTCATAAATCATTACAAGTAATTGATGGAGAATTAAAAGAATTGAAAAACTATCCACCACTAATCGAAAGTGGAGTCTTATCTATCATGGTTGCGCATATTGCAGTAACGAATAATGAACAGTTTGATACCGACGGCGCACCAGCTACAACTTCTCGCGTAATAGTTAATGATTTATTGAGAGATAGTTTAGGATTTAAAGGCTTGATCGTAACAGATGCCATGAACATGGGAGGTGTTGCCAGTTTCCCAAACGCTTCAGTCAAGGCAATTGATGCTGGGTGTGATATTTTATTAATGCCAAAAAATGCTCGCAGAGCTCACAAGGAAATTAAAACTGAATACCTTGAAAATGAAGTGTTTAAATCAAGAGTAGACGCATCTGTGAAACGCATCATTCGTATGAAAATCTGCTTAGGATTAATTTAATTTATTGTTTTATTAATTCTTTACGCAAGTTTTCATTTCCAATGTCATCTCAATTAATCTAGATTGTTTTAACTTAATCAAAACATTCTATTAATTTTGAGTTAATGTCAA
>JBFHHS010000200.1:0-5160 GCA_041596895.1 Crocinitomicaceae bacterium
GATTCCCAAATAAATTGGAGCTCCAATTTCAGCATTCATTAAACTTAAGTTTCCTGAAGCATCAATTAATTCATAAATCAGTTGTGCTGTTGAACAAACATCTGGCTCTGAAACAGCAACATCAACAAAATCATCTGGATGTAAATGATGATCAATCATTACTTTAGTGCCTTTGCAGCTTGATAAGATCTCGCCCATTGCATTTCCCAGGCGATTTGCTCCGTTATAATCAAGACAAAAAATCAAATCAGCCGCTTCCATTTTTCTAGTCACTTCAGCCTCATTTTCTTCAAAATCGAGAATAACAGCATCCCCCTTCGCCCATTCGATAAAACTTGGACATGGGTCCGGATGGCAAATATCTGCAGAACAACCCAATGCCTGAATAAAGCGATACAACGCCAAAGAACTTCCAATAGAATCACCATCTGGCGACCTGTGGCTCGTAATTACAATCTTCTTTGCACTCTTTATTAGCTCAACAATTTTGTTTGCATCCTTCATCTATGATAAAATCTTTTTAGTCTCTTGCTCAATTCTGATTTTTAACCCATCAGATACTGGGTATAACGGTCTTCTCATAAATGGTTTCATTATTCCCTGCTCAGCAAGAGCCACTTTAACACCACCTGGGTTACCTTCTTCAAATAACATTTTAGTTATTGGAAATAACGTGTAATGATCTTCTTTTGCCAATACTGTTTTACCTTCAATTGCATGGTGAACCATAGAAGAGAACCTTTTCGGAAATGCATTAGCTACCACTGAAATAACTCCCGCTACACCAACTGTAATTAAAGGCATTGTGATTGCATCATCGCCAGAAAGAACATCAAAACCATCAGGAGCATGCTGTACAATATCCATAATTTGCTCGAAACTTCCTGAAGCCTCTTTCATTGCCACGATGTTATTAATTTTAGCCAATTCTAAGGTTGTTTCAGCTGAAACATTTGAACCTGTTCTACCTGGAACATTGTACAAAATGATAGGCAATGATGTACAATTAGCAATATATTTGTAGTGCTCTATAATTCCTTTTTGCGTTGGTTTATTATAGTATGGAGAAACAGAAAGTATTCCGTCAATCCCTTCTGGAAGCGACTTCAACGTTTCACCTACAGCAACAGTATTGTTACCTCCAACTCCAAAAACAATTTTCAAAGCCCCATTATTCTCATCTTGAACCGCTTTAAGTACCTCTAATTTTTCAGTCATTGACAACACTGGTGACTCTCCTGTTGTACCCTGAACTACTAAAAAATCTGTACCATTATCTATCTGGTATCTCACTAACTTTTTTAAAGCCGTGAAATCTATGGTTAAGTCTTCATTAAATGGTGTTACCAAAGCAACACCTGAACCTTTAAATGGATTATTCATTTTATGTTATTTTCTCTAAAGTTTGTTTTGCAAAATTAATCAAATGCTCAGGTGAATTTACCTCTGTCTTAAGATTAACATTTTGTGCTAATGATGTGCAGTTTACACCTACTGAAAGCTTTTTTTTCGTTTTATTTAACAGTTTTCCAATACGTTTTGGAACATCCACTGTGTACAGCACAACATCGTAAGCTCTATTTACTGTATTTTTCGCTTCTTCATTTTTCAAAACACCGAACAAATTAAACTCTTGTTCAGATACAAAAACGACATTTGATTGTTCACCGAGGGTATTTTTTTCTTTTTTCGTATCAACAATTGCAAGTATTGTACAATCATGAATATTCATATTTACAGCCTTAATCGCTTCTCGATATTTCTTCAACTCATCAATCGACGTGTATTTCACAACGAACAATCCACGTGACAACTGACTCCATATGTTGTTTTGAATACCCATTACTGCTTTAAAAGTGCTATAAAATCATCTTCTGACAGGATTGTAATTCCCAAATCAGTGGCTTTTTTCAATTTTGCGGGTCCCATTTTATCTCCGGCCAGCACAAAATCTGTCTTACTTGATATTGAACCAACATTTTTCCCTCCATTCGCCTCAATCATTTCTTTTAATTCCGGCCTTGAAAAAGCGGTAAATACCCCTGAAACCACAAAGGATTTACCCTCGAGTGCATTGGAAGCCTGTTTCTGTTCTTCAATCTCCATCTTTAGTCCAAATGACGTCAATCGATCAACGATAGAACGATTCCGATCGTCTAGGAAATACTCTTGAATTGACATGGCGATTTTATCACCGATCTCATCCACAGCAATTAATTCGTCAAATTTAGCTGATGAAATTGCCGTCATGCTTTTCAATGCTTTCGCTAATTTCTTGGCCACAGTTTCACCAACAAAACGAATACCCAAACCGAACAAAACTTTATGAAAAGGCATTTCTTTCGAAGCTTTAATCCCATCGATAAGATTGTTAGCCGATTTATCTGCCATACGTTCCATTTCAACCACCTGATCGAAGGTCAATTCATATAAATCTGCAACATTATGAATCAAGCCTTCTTCGAACAAAGCATCAACCGTTTCAGCACCTAGACCATCAATATTCATTGCTTTTCGTCCAATAAAATGCTCCACCTTCCCTTTCATTTGAGGAGGACACCCAATTTCATTTGGACAATAATGTTGAGCTTCTCCTTCACGACGAATTAATTCAGTTCCACATTCAGGACATTCATGAATGAAGCCAACCACTTCAGAGTCATTCGATCTTTTATCTAGATTTACACCGACTATTTTAGGAATAATTTCACCGCCTTTCTCGACATAAACAGCATCACCAAAATGCAAGTCTAATTTTTCAATTTGATCCGCATTATGCAATGAAGCACGTTTCACTGTTGTACCTCCCAACTGTATCGGTGTTAAATTTGCTACCGGCGTAATTGCCCCAGTTCGTCCAACTTGATAAACAACCGATTCTAATTTAGACTCAACACGTTCAGCTTTAAATTTATATGCTATTGCCCACCGCGGAGACTTTGCGGTATATCCTAGTTCTTCTTGTTGATGATATTGATTTACTTTGATAACGATACCATCAATTTCAAACGGTAAATCGCTTCGGTTCTTATCCCAATGATTGATGAAATCCATTACACCATCCAAAGAATTTGTTTTTTCTATGTATCTCTTCTGATGAGAAGGAATTTTGAACCCCCAATCTGCAACTTTCTTTACTGTTTCAAAATGACCAGGTCTTAAATCCCCAGTTCCATACACTCCATAGAGGAAACAATCCAATCCTCGTTCTGCCACAACTTTAGAATCTTGCATTTTCAGTGTCCCGGAAGCCGTGTTTCGCGGATTAGCAAATTCTGGTTCACCCTCTTCCCTTCTTTGATCGTTCAATCGTATGAAATTATCCAGCGGAAAAAAGATCTCACCTCGGATTTCAAAATCTTCAGGGTAATCTCCTGTCAGCGATAATGGAATCGTTCTAATCGTCTTTACATTACTCGTTACATTTTCTCCCTGAGTTCCATCTCCACGTGTTACGGCTTGAACCAATTTACCGTTCACATATTGAATTCCAATGGCAACACCATCGTATTTTAATTCGCAAACGTATTCTAAATCGCCTTCAACCAACTTCTTCACTCGCGCAACCCATTCTTCAATTTCCTCTTTCGAATATGTATTGGAAAGTGAAAGCATTGGGTATTTATGAACGACAGATTCAAATTTCTTAGTGATATCACCCCCTACACGTTTCGTAGGAGAATGATCGCTTGCCAAATCAGGGAAAACTTCTTCTAATTTTTGTAATTCAGAAAGCAACATATCAAAATCATAATCTGAAATTTCAGGATTACTTTCGACGTAGTATAAATGATTGTGTTTATTAAGAGCCTCTGTCAACTCTTGAATGCGCACACTTGCTTCACTATGATTCATTTGATAAAAATACACTTTGTGCTCTCATCATTCTTGCACGTCCTTGCATATCTTTCCTCAACTCAATGTTAACAAACCCCAAAGACTCTAACAAAACAATCATTTCGCTTCCAAAATCTTCATGAATTTCGAAAAATAAATAACCTTCATTTTTTAGGTATTCCTTTGCATTCAGTGCGATTTCTCGATAGAACAAAAGCGGATCATTATCATCTACAAACAAAGCCATATGAGGCTCAAAATCGAGTACATTTTCATGCATTCGTTTTTTGTCTTTATTCGGAATATAAGGTGGATTTGAAACCCAGACATCGAAGCTATATTTCTGGAAACACGTATAGCTTTCGGGATTCAAAACATCTGCTTTGATTACATCAATATCCAACGAAGTAAACTTAATGTTTTCGCGAATCAGTTCAATAGCAGGCTCTGACAACTCTATCGTTTTCATTTCAACCTTTGGTAAAGCAGACTTTAGAGCAAAAGCGATGCAGCCGGAACCTGAGCATAAATCTAAAATCAATTGCTCTTCATGAATATTCACTGATTGAACAACCCAATCAACCAACTCCTCTGTTTCTGGTCTTGGAACTAGGGCTCGTTTATCCGATTTTAGGACAACGTCATAAAATTCTACCTCTCCAATTATATGTTGAAACGGTTCATTTTTCTGAAGTCTTTTCACAACACCCCTAAAGAATAGTAAATCTGACTCTGAAAGCAATATATCATCAGATAAAAGGAAATCTGAAGGTGAAATATCGAGGCGTTTAATGGCCAATTGTTTCACCATTGAATTTCGTTCTGTCTGTGAAAATTCGGGTAGTTCCGTTTTAAAATAAGCTTTTATCTCTGTGAGATTATTGTGTTTCACAAACATTAATTCGGCGTCTTATTTCTAAAATAATGCGTGTATCCAAATCCAACCACAAAGTAATTCGTAAGCTTATTGAACTTAGAAACATCATAAGTTGAATTAGAGGACAATCCAATTGTACTTGGTCTAAATCCATAGCCTTGAATACAATAACCTACATTCCAGCGGTAAGAATTTCGCTCATCAGCCGAAAGAATCAATCCTAAAGTCGGTTCAATCAATACTGCATCGAACGAAATAGGGTTTATTCCAGAAGCTTTATTCAAATCGGTATTTGCATAATTAAGAGAATAACCAATTTTCACCCCAAAATCAGTTGCAAATCTATCCGTATGAAATTGATCATGACCAATTTTAAAAAACGCCGCTCCAGTGTGGATCTGCCCATTATTTTCCTCATTAACAGCAAACTCGTTAATGGTAAACAA
>JBFHHS010000201.1:0-5146 GCA_041596895.1 Crocinitomicaceae bacterium
GTCGCAAGAGATATTCAAATCGATTGAAAATGTCAATGGAGTCGGGATGTGCTTGAACAACATTGGAACGGTTTTAGAAAAGCAAGGGAAGTTGGATGAAAGTCTTGTTTATTACACAGATGCCTTGGCTATTTATGAGGAATTGGGGAATGAATTTGGAATGGGAATTATTCTAAATAATATTGGAACAATTCATGAAGAACGCGGAGAATTGAAAACTGCCTTGGAGTTTTACATGGAATCGCTGGAGATTAGACAGAAAATAGGACAGAAGCACGGACTAGCGGTTGTTATGAATAATATTGGGTCGATTCATATGGATCTTGGTAATACTCGGAAATCTAAAGAGTTTTTAACTAAGGCACTAAAGCTATCGCAAGAATCAGGACACATCAATCAAGTCGAGAAATCTGCTTCTAACTTGTATCGCTTTTATAAAAAACAGAAGAATTACAATGAAGCGCTTAGTATGTATGAGTTGTTTGTACAAATGCGCGATAGCGTAAATAACGAGAAAAATTACAAAGCTTCAATCGAGTTAAATGCAAAATATGAATACGAAAAACAGCGTGTTGCTGATAGTATTGTAAGTATGGAAGCCGAAAAAGTGCATTTAACAAACTTGGCGCTGGAAGAAGCAAAAACACAAAAGAAAGCACTGGAATTAGAGGCACAAAAACGTCAGAAATGGATGTTATTCGTTGGTTTAGGTTTGGCGATTTTATTCGGATTTCTCATGTTGCAACGGTTTAGATTGGCGAAAAAACAAAAGGAAGTCATCAATGAACAAAAGAAATTAGTAGAGGACCAGCATTTCGAACTGGAAGAAACACATCAAAAAATTAGTGATAGTATCAAGTATGCCGAACGATTGCAGTTGGCGATACTTCCTTCAAAAGAAGACTTGAAACGAAACTTGGGTAACTCGTTTGTATTGTTTCAACCAAAAGATACGGTAAGTGGTGATTTTTATTGGACACAAAATATCGATGGTAACATCTATATCGCAACGGCTGATTGTACCGGGCATGGAGTTCCTGGAGCTATGGTAAGTGTGGTTTGCTCCAATGCACTCAACCGTTCTGTAAAAGAATTTCACTTGACAAAGCCGAGTGAAATTTTAGATAAAACGCGTGAATTGGTCATTGAAACATTTTCGCGCAGTGGTGACAATGTTAAAGATGGAATGGACATCTCATTGATTAAAAAAGATCAAGAAAAAATAACCTATGCAGGAGCGTATAGTGCACTTTGGTTAGTGAGAAATACAGAACGTTTAACTGATGAGGAAAAGAGTTGTAAAAACAACCTAATTCATGACGATTATGCATTGATTGAATACAAAGGAAATAAACAGCCAATTGGATTGTTTGAAAATATGACTCCTTTTGATGAGGTTGAAATTTCCATTGAACCAGGAGATACATTGTATTTGAGTACCGACGGATATGCCGATCAATTTGGTGGTCCTCAAGGGAAAAAGTTTAACCGTAAACCATTTAAAAATTACCTAATTGAAATCAATTCAATGGATATGATGGAACAGAAAGAAGCGCTCTACAATCGTTTTAATACATGGAAAGGCGACTTAGAACAACTGGATGATGTTTGTATCATCGGGGTTCGATTTTAGTTACCTTGCTTTATTTTTTTTCAGTTTGAAAATCAAATAAAGATTAACGAGCAAGCTCAGTGCAAGAACGATATAATATGCGATTTTCTCTGTACCGAATCGTTCGCTTTCCTCGATATCCGCACCATCTTCAGGTTTATTCTCGTGTGCGGCGTTTAAATGAATTTTTTGAGGTGTCAGGATTCGTTTTAAATTTCCCTGACCTTGCTGACCAGAAGGATTGTCGCCCATGGTGTAGAAATTGCCTAAAGAATCTATCGCAATGGATTGAAAACATCCGCCACCGATTTCACAAATACCAGCTGGTAAGTCCAAAAGTATTGGTGTGGATGTACTTATCGTGTCTCCAGTTCCTAACATTCCGTAGTGGTTTTTCCCCCATCCCCATGTTTTTCCTTGTCCATCAACGGCTAGGGTATGCCAACTGCCACATGCTATTTTTTTTATTTTTGGTAAATCATCTAATTTTTTAATCTCCTTGTAGAAAAAACCTGTCGTTTCTTTGTATTGTGTGGATGGGTCTGATCCCCAAATGAAGACTTCACCGGCGCTATTCAAAGCAACGGAGTGATGCCATCCCGTAGCAACGGCTTTGATGTTCTGAAGTGATTCAATTTTTTCAGCATACGGTTGTATTTTATTTTTTTGATGTCCCAATGAGGCACAGGTGTTTCCTCCCCATGCATACACATCTCCATTGGAAGCTATTGCTAAAGTGTGGTAACCTACGCTGGCTATTTGTTTAATATTTTTTAATGGCTTTCCATTTTCTAGAACCACCTGAACTGGATAGGAGGAATGCTCGCGATTCCCATTCCCCAGCTCTCCGTAATAATTATGTCCCCATGCCCAAACCGTTCCGTTGCTTTTTAGAGCAATGGTATGCCAATGGCCACCTTCTACTTCAATAAAGTCTGAATGTCCTTGTACCTTCTGAGGTGTCGAATAGTCGAACGGCTTCGGAGCTGATAGTTGTCCATAGTTATTTCTTCCCCATGCCCAAATGTTTCCCAAAGAATCAATAGCGAGGGAATGATCGTACCCACGAGAAATACGTTTAATTTTAGGTAAGTCAACTTTTACAGGTGTAGCACTATTTATAAATGAACTGTCGCCCAATTGACCAAAATTATTTCTGCCAATGGTATAGACATCTCCTTGCTTATCTAAAATGATAGCGTGCCCATTTCCACCATCGACTTGCTGCCCGAAAAGGATAAAGTTTATAGTAATTAGTGAAAGAATAAAGAAGTATTTCATATTGAATCGAGTAGTAGTTTCTTTGCTATCATCTATGCTAGATTCAGCTGTTATGCTTTACGCAAAATTTTTTCCATTTTACGACCCTTTGCCAATTCATCGATTAGCTTCTCCAATTGTCGACTTTGCTTATATACTTCAAATTCATCTTCAATTTCTTCAATCCGATAACCACAAACAACGCCTTTAATCATTGCAGCGTTCTTATGAATTTGCGCTTTTTGAAAGAAGGTTCGATAAGTCACTTTTTCATCAATCAGAGTTTCTAGTGCCTTTTGATTGTATCCGGTAAACCATTGGATTACTTGGTCGAGTTCTTCCTTTGTTCTACCATTTTTTTCCAGTCGATTTAAATAAAGCGGGTAAATTGCTCCAAAGATCATATTTGCGACCTTTTCGTTCTTTTCAGCTGTAACTTTCATAATGACGGGTTTTTTGATATAACAATTTGCACTTTAATTCTTGACGACTTTTATTGTTTTACTTTGTTTGTTTTCCAACTTAATTTTAATAAAATAAACACCATCAGCTAAGCTTGAAATGTCAATTGTGCTGGCGTTTTTTGAAATAATGATTTGCCCCAAAGTATTAAATAACTGGACTTCGTTAATCGCTTCAATACTTGAAATATGTATAAAAGAACTTGATGGGTTGGGAAATATCGAAATCGTATTCTTGTCCATTTTATCCGCAACAGATAAAACAGTTTCGTTTAACATGTATCCTAATTTAATATTGTTATCTGCAGTGTCGAATCCCGACCAAATGATGTCATTGTCACCATCATTATCAATATCATCTGAATGAATAACCTTGTAATTCAAAGAATTATCAATACTACTAGCGTTGACAAAACTTGAAGATTGATTGTTTTCTTTCCAGAATATTTCTTCATTATCAATGTATAGAATATCCAAAAAACTATCGTCATTCAAATCGGTTAAATTAAACTTAGCGTTGGTAACATCTAAAGCATCAGAATCTGTTTCATTATGATTAAAGGTAAACAAGCCTGAACCGTTATTTTTATAGAATTGAACCTCGCTATTATTAGCAGGGTTACCGCTTACAACGTCAATGGAATTATCATTGTCGATATCTGCTGACGTTAAAAAGATCCTTAAACCGTTGTCAATATTTACGGGTGAATTAAACGCGCCAAGGGTATTGTTAACATACAGAACCATACCAAATGTCCCTGTATTTAAAACAAGATCTGTAAATCCGTCATTTGTAAAATCAGCTACAGTCATAGAATAGTATTCGCTCATACTTTCTATTAAGATTTCAGATGAAAAAAAACCGTTACCATCATTTATATAAAGTGTGATTTTCGTATCGCTATTAATAACGATGTCTTGGTCGCCATCATTTTCTACATCTATAAAAAAGGATTTAAAGGCTCCGATTATCAGTGAATCATTTATGACACGTTCTGTCCAAGATAATCCACCATTATGATTTAGAAAAACACTTGCTCCACTGGTATTTCCTTCATTATTCGTGATTAATAAATCAATAAAGCCATCTCCATTCACATCAGATTTGTCCAAATGATAGGGGCTTGAAAATGTTGTTGAAATGATTTGAGCATTATTGAACCCTGAACCCGTGTTCTCATACCATTTAATATTGTTCGTGTATTCGCTAATTACTAGGTCATTTAGCCCATCATTATTTACATCAAAGGTTATCATGTTTCTGATAGATGTAGCAAAATTATCATCTATTGTTGTGGGACTTCCAAATTGTGAGTAACAATTTATACTGATCACAAAAGTTAGTAATTGTAATAGATGTACTTTTTTCGTAATGTTTAATGACTTCAATGTTTAATATATGAAAAGTAGGTGATTTCGAAGCATTACACTTTTGTTTTAGGGAAAAGATGGATAAGTCACTTTTTCATCAATCAGAGTTTCTAATGCCTTTCCTAAATCATCTGCAATTGCTCACAATATATTTGAGGGAAAATAAGGCGATTTCGGACTGTGTAAATGTTTAACTGAAGCTAGTTTTGCAAGAATTTTATCAAGGGAGAGATAAAAGCGTCAAATTTTTCGATGTGCGGAAGATGCCCTACATTTTCTAACTCGATTAATTTAGCATTAGGTATTCGCTTTTGAGTTTCTTTGCCTAATTCGCTATATAACCCCATTGTTTCTCTCACTTCTTCACTTACGAGCGGTTTACCCAGTGCAGTTCTGTCTCTTGTTCCAATAATTAACAGCGTAGGGGCTGTGATGTTTTTGA
>JBFHHS010000202.1:0-5116 GCA_041596895.1 Crocinitomicaceae bacterium
AACTACAGCATTGTTCTTCTACAAGCAAAAAGCATTCAAAGCGAAAAGTAGGGAGCTAGTAAAGACCAATGAACAATTACGCAAAACAATGGTTAGTAACGATGAAAAAGAAGTCCTTCTAAAAGAGGTCCATCATCGTGTTAAGAATAACCTACAAATTATAAAGAGTTTAATTCGACTTCAAAATTCTTCCGTCAACGATAAACGAACAAGTTTGCTTCTAATGGAGTTTGAACAACGCGTTTCTTCCATGGCATTGGTGCATGAATCGTTATATAAAAGCAAGGATTTAGCTCGAGTAGATTTAAATAATTATTTCAAAACGCTAATAACTGATTTGATTGATGCGTATAAATTGGGTCAAGAGGTTCAGGCAAATCTTTCAGTGGAAGTAGAAAATTTAGGTATTGATACCTTGGTTCCTTTGGGGCTTTTGACAAATGAAATTATTTCAAATTCATTAAAACATGGCTTTGAACCCAATTCAAATGGAATTATTAAGGTAGATTTGAAGAAAATTGATGACTTAAATTATCAACTGTATATCGGTGATAATGGCAAAGGCTTTGATTTTGAGGAAGAAAGAAGTGAGAAGGATTCATTGGGCATCGAATTGATTCAGGCATTGGTCGATCAATTGGATGGTGAATTTGAATTTTTCAATGAAAACGGAGCTTATTATAGAATAAAGTTTAAGCTACAAGAAAAAAAGTAGAGCATGAAGGTTTCATACAATTGGTTAAAACAATATGTAGATACAAATCTGTCTCCAGTTGAGATGGGTGAAATTTTAACAGACACAGGATTGGAAGTTGAAGGACTTCATAAAATTGAAGCTGTTAAAGGTGGATTAGAAGGTGTTTTTGTGGGGGAAGTTTTAACCACAGAACAACATCCAGATGCGGATAGATTAAAAGTGACAACAGTCTCTGTTGGTGGTGAACCACTTCAAATAGTTTGTGGCGCAACGAATGTGCGTCCTGGAATTAAAGTGATTGTTGCAACGGTAGGTTGTACACTATGGCCTAATCCTGAAGAGGCTTTTAAAATCAAGAAATCTAAAATCAGAGGAGTTGAATCTTTTGGGATGCTTTGTGCCGAAGATGAACTTGGCCTTGGAAAAGGTCATGATGGTATCCTGGAATTGGATGCTTCAGCAGTTGTTGGAACTCCAGCAGCTACCTATTTTGATTTGGAGGATGATTACGAAATTGAAATCGGTTTGACGCCAAATCGTTCGGATGCAATGGGACATATCGGTGTGGCACGTGATTTAGTAGCATACTTAAATGTGCACAATAAAGCTGGACTAAGTTTGAATATTCCTGCTGTCGATGATTTTAAAGTCGATAATAATGAGTTGAAAATTGCGGTTTCTGTGGAGGCAGAGGATGTTTGTCCTCGTTACATGGGGGTTACAATTTCCGGCGTTAAAGTGGAAGCTTCACCTGCTTGGTTGCAAAAAAGCTTAAGATCAATCGGACTTTCTCCTATCAACAATGTCGTTGATGTAACGAATTACGTAATGCATGAATTGGGGACGCCATTACATGCATTCGATGCAGCAAAACTGAATGGAAAAGTTGTAGTGAAATTGGCTGAAGAAGGACAGGTGTTTAAAACATTGGATGAGGTTGACCGTAAATTGGCAAAATCAAACTTAATGATTACGAATGGTTCGGATAACCTGTGTATTGCAGGTGTTTTAGGTGGAGCCGATTCTGGAATTAAGAATGAAACAACAGATGTCTTTTTGGAGTCAGCTTATTTTAATCCGGTGTCTGTGCGTAAAACAGCCAAAATGTTTGCGTTAAATACAGATGCTTCTTTCCGTTTTGAACGTGGAGTTGATCCGAATTTAACGGATTATGCGTTAAAACGTGCAACACTTTTGATTCAGCAAGTTGCTGGAGGTAAAGTAAGTATGGATGTCGTGGATACAAATCCAAAACCAATCGAAAATAAAATCGTTTCATTTGATTATGAACGTTGTAATAAATTAATCGGGGACAATCTTTCGACTGAAATGGTCAATAGTATTCTTGAGAATTTAGATATAAAGATTGTTTCAACGAATGGCTCAACAGCCGAGTTGGAAATTCCTGCATACCGTGTAGATGTTACGCGTGAAGCGGATGTAGTAGAAGAAGTACTTCGAATTTACGGATTCAATAATGTGCCAATTCCAGAAAAATTGAATTCTTCAATTACTCGTTTTGTTAAACCTGATGTTGAGAAAATACAAAATGTAATTTCTGAAATGTTGGTGGGAATGGGGTTTTCTGAAGCGTTGAATAATTCATTGACTAAGTCTGAGTATTCTGTGAAGCTTGGAGGAGAAGTGGTTCGTGCAGAGCGAAATGTGGAAATGTTAAATCCTTTGAGTCAAGATTTAGATGTGATGCGCCAATCGTTATTATTTAACGTGATGGAAATGGTGGCACACAATCAAAATCGTCAAAATTCTGATTTGAAATTATATGAATACGGTAAAACGTATCACAAGTTCGATTCGGAGTACAAAGAAAACAAACGTCTGGTTGTGGCATTGACGGGTCGTAAAGAGCAAGAAAGTTGGAATTCAACGAAAGAAAAGAATACGTATTATACAATTAAGGGAACAGCTTTGGCAATTTTCAAACGTCTAGGAATGGATGGTATGATGAAAGAAAAAGCATTGAAAAATTCGTTGTTGCAAGATGGGGTTTCTTTGTATATTTTAAAGAATAAGGTAGGTGAAATTGGATGGGCTTCAAACCAAATGAAGAAGCATTTCGGAGTCAAGAATGATGTGTTTATCGCAGACTTGGATTGGGATGCGATTTTGGATAGTTTGAAATTCACGAAGATTAAATTCACGGAGTTGCCGAAGACCTTTGCTGTACGTAGAGATTTCTCTTTATTACTAGATTCCAAAGTAAACTTCTCTGAGATTGAAGAGATTGCAAAAAACTGTGATCGTAAAATTTTACAAGAAGTTGGATTGTTTGATGTGTATGAAGGAAAGAACCTAGAAGAAGGGAAAAAATCATATGCTGTTTCGTTTAAATTCCAAGACGCAGAAAAAACGTTGAAGGATCAACAAGTTGATGCGGTGATGGATAAAATCCGTGGTCAGTTAGAGATGAAGTTGAACGCGCAATTGAGATAGATGTCAAAGCAATATGCAATCACAGGTATCGGCACAGATGTCGGTAAAACAGTTGTAAGTTCAATTGTTGCAGAGGCATTAAAAGCAAGTTATTGGAAGCCAGTTCAAGCGGGCGATCTTGATAACTCAGATTCGATAAAAGTTTCAAACTACACCTCGAATGTGAAAGTACTTAAAGAAGCATTCCGATTGACGGAACCAATGTCGCCGCATGCTGCAGCAGAGATCGATGGGGTGAAAATTGAATTGTCTGATTTAACCTTACCTCACGTAGAATCAAATTTTGTAGTGGAAGGAGCAGGAGGATTAATGGTACCGCTCAACAGTGATGGATTAACCTTTGCGGATGCAATCGCTGCATGGAACCTTCCAACAATTATTGTTTCTCGTCATTATTTAGGAAGTATCAACCACAGTCTTCTAACGGCGGAAGTGTTGAAATTGAAAGGCATTGAGATTGCAGGGTTTATTTTTGTTGGCGATGAAAATCGAGCTACGGAATCAATCATATTGAAACACACCGGATTAAAGATGATTGCGCGAATTCCAATGGCAGTGCAATTAGATAAATCATTTATCGCGGAGCAAGCAGAAAAGATTAGACCCCAGTTATGAGTTCAATCATAGAGAAAGATAAAAAACATGTGTGGCATCCATTCACGCAGCATTTTACAGCAGAAGAACCAATTGAAATAGTTAAAGCAGAAGGCGTAAGGTTGTACGATGCTTCGGGCAAGGATTATATAGATGCAAATTCATCGTGGTGGGTAAATGTCCACGGTCATGCAAATGCGCACATCGGAAACGCAATGATGGAGCAGTTCAATCAGATTGATCATATTGTATTTGCTGGAGTGACACATCCTAAAGCGGTAGAACTAGCAGAACGCATTACGCAATTGACACCACCAGGTCTAGAAAAGGTGTTCTTTTCGGATAACTGATCTACATCGGTAGAGATTGCCTTGAAGATGATTGTTCAATATTGGCACAATAAGAACGAGAAAAAACAGCGCTTTTTGGCTATGCACGGCTCGTATCACGGTGATACATTCGGTGCAATGTCGGTTGGACAGCGTGGGTACTTTAACGCACCTTTTGAACCGTTCTTTTTCGATGTGGATTACATCGATTTTCCAGATGGAAACAACGAAGATGCAATTCTAGCTCGCACAAAGACGTTGTTTGAAACAGGAGAGTTTGCCGGGATGATTGTGGAACCATTGGTGCAAGGGGCTGCAGGAATGCGCATGTATTCAGCGTCGTTTTTAGATCAGTTAACGGCAATAGCAAAGGCCAATGATGTTTTAATCATCTTTGATGAAGTCATGACAGGCTTCGGACGAACAGGGAAAATGTTTGCTACTGATTATTGTCAGGTGAAGCCAGATTTCATGACCTTATCTAAAGGATTAACGGCAGGTGTAATGGCGTTAGGATTGACTATTACGTCTGATAAGATATATAACGCCTTTCTTGGTGAGGAAACAACAAAAGCGCTCTTACATGGGCATTCGTTCACTGCAAACCCTATAGCGTGTGCTGTGGCGTGCGCAAATTTAGATTTGTTTGAACAAGAGGCTGCAATTCAAGGAATGAAAAACTTGGACGAATGGAATCAAGCATTTGCTGAAGAATTAAAGCAATTTGATTTCGTAACAAACGTAAGGCAACAAGGAACAATCATCGCTTTCGAAATTGAAACAGGAGAGGGGAATACTTATTTCTCGAATATCAAGGCACAAGCGTATGCATATTTCTTAGACCAAGGAATTTTAATTCGCCCGTTAGGGAATGTGATTTTTGTAAATGCCCCATTGATTATATCGAAAGAAGACTATGATAAAGTGAGAAAATCAGTTATTGGCTTTTTATCTCGAGGGATTTAAAGCAAAACGTATTGGAAATAAAAAAAGTCCAATTGTTGATTCAATTGGGCTTTTTCAATTAATGTGGTTTCCTATA
>JBFHHS010000203.1:0-5114 GCA_041596895.1 Crocinitomicaceae bacterium
ACCTTTACTCGATTGAAGATGGATTCGTTTCAAGAATTAAAGTGTCGCCTTATGGTTACGGAAAAGTCGTATATATCGACCACCCAAATGGAATCACAAGTGTATACGCACATTGTTCTGAGTTTAAAGGACAACTAGATTCTATTGTTCGACATACGCAGGAAATAGAGCAAAATTTTGCTGTTGAAATTTTCCCGAAGAAAAATGAAATAAAGGTATCGAAAGGACAAGTTATTGCCATTTCTGGTAATACAGGAGGTTCAACGGCCCCACATTTACACTTCGAACTACGAGATACAAAAACGGAAGCTGCGCTAAATCCATTGGTTTACGGTTTCGACATTGCAGATTCACGAAAACCAGAAATTAGGGGAGTTAAAATCTACAGTTTAACAAAAGACGGCTATCGTTACGACAAATCCATTAAGCGTACTGCCATCAAAAGTGGAAGTAACTATACTGTTTCAAATAATTCAATCACAATTCCATCCCATTATCTATCTAAATCTGGAGGACTTGGATTCGCCTTTGATGTCATTGACCGTCTAGATGCTGCAAATAATACTTGTGGTTTATACGGAAGCTATTTATTAATTAACGGAGATACATTGTTTGGTCAAAAAACGAACAGAGTTCCTTTTGAATCGACACGTTTTGTAAATAGTCACAAGGATTACGATGAATACGCATTAAACCGAAAGAAATTCCATAAATCATTTCGAACAAATGAAAACGACCTTCCAATCTATACTGTAAAAGACCTTGGAATTCTTAAAGCAAAACCAGGCGATAAATTTGACGTTAAATACGTTGCCTTTGACCCGAAAGGAAATACCTCAACAATGACCTTTAATATCGTTATAAGTTTAGGGGAAATTAGTCCGTATGATTCAATTGCAACAGATTTAAGTTATCTTCAACCAGGTGAGTCGATGTTGGTAGAGCAAAACAATACTCATGTTGAGTTTGGTATTTGTACAACTTATGAACCTTTATCTATTGATGGAGACCAAATTGAATCAAAGGTTGGAGAAGCAAATCTTCCAGTTCAAAATGCGTACCGCATTAACATTATATACGACGGAATTAAAGACGGTAAGCACTACATCGAAATGACAACAGCAAAAGGTCGTAAAAAAGCATTAGGCGTGGCCTATGAAGGTCGTTTGATCACTTGTGAATCCAAATATTTCGGAACATATAAATTAAAGCGAGATACAATTCCTCCAAATGTAAGTGCAGTAAATATTGGAAGTAGTACTACCCGAAACCAATTATCCTGGTCAATATCTGATGTAGAATCTGGGTTAGCTGACTATGATTTATTTATAGATGGCAAATGGCATCTTGTTGAATACGAATATAAAACTGGGCAGATTACTTTTACACGTGAGGCAAACTATAAGGGTTCAAAAGAACTCGTCTTGAAAGTGGTAGATAATTGTGGTAATCTAAGCGAATGGAAAAAGACCGTTATATTCAATTAAACAACGGTCTTTTCTATTTTTTTATGCTTGAGTAGTAGGCGTTCCAAAATTCATAGGAGGAACCATTGGAGATTCAACATCCATGATAACACCAAACGTTTGCTCATACTTCGAGATATTATCTTGCATTGCCTTCATTAAACGTTTAGCATTCTGCGGAGTCATAATAATTCTTGACCTTACCTTTCCTTTAGGAACACCTGGCATCAACTGAACAAAATCAGCAACAAATTCTGATGGTGAATGTGTAATAATAGATAGGTTAGAATATACACCTGAAGCTACTTCTTCAGATAATTCAATATTTACTTGATTGTCTTTGTTCTTATTTTCCATACTCTAAAAATAATGATTTCAAATCTATTTAAACAAAAAAAGGGATGCTCAAATGAACATCCCTTTTTTTAATTTATCTGGATAAAATTACTCAGCTACTATCTCAGCATCTTGAGTCATTTCTGCCATTTCATCTTTTGATCCTACTAGCATCTTTTGGAAGCGACGTACACCAGTTCCCGCAGGGATTAGGTGACCAACAATCACGTTCTCTTTCAATCCTAATAAATGATCTTCTTTACCAGAGATAGCTGCTTCATTTAACACTTTAGTTGTTTCCTGGAACGATGCCGCAGAAATAAACGATTGTGTTTGAAGAGAAGCTCTTGTAATACCTTGTAACAACGGAGTAGATGTTGCAGGAACTGCGTCTCTCGACTCAACCAATGCTTTATCCGTTCTTCTCAACTGAGAATTTTCATCTCTCAATCTTCTTGCTGTTACAATCATACCAGCCTTAAGCTCAGTAGACTCACCTGGATCAGTAACTACTTTCATTCCGTAGATAGCATCATTCTCTTCGCTGATATCAGCTCTGTGAACAGACTGCCCTTCTAAGAAACGTGTATCACCAGAATCCACGATTAACGCTTTAAGCATCATTTGTCTAACGATTACCTCAAAGTGTTTATCATTAATTTTCACCCCTTGTAAACGGTATACCTCTTGAATTTCATTTACAATGTACTCTTGTACTTTTGTAGGACCTTCAATATTTAAGATATCGTTTGGCGTGATTGCACCAACAGAAAGAGGCTGACCAGCTCTTACGAAATCATTCTCTTGAACTAAGATATGTTTCGATAAAGGAACTAGATATTTACGCACCTGACCAGTTTTTGATGTAATTTGAATCTCTCTGTTACCACGTTTGATTTTACCGTATTCAGCAACACCGTCAATTTCTGACACTACAGCTGGATTCGATGGGTTACGCGCTTCAAACAACTCTGTTACACGAGGAAGACCACCGGTAATATCCCCAGACTTACCAGCCTTACGAGGAATCTTAACAATAATATCACCAGCTTCAATCTTATCACCTTCCTTAACAGAAATGTGTGCATCAACCGGTAAGCTATATTCTCTTAAAACTTCTTTCGTTTTAGGATCAATAACATGAATCGCAGGATTCTTTTTCTTATCTCTAGACTCAGTAATTACTTTTTCAGTAAATCCTGTTTGCTCATCGACCTCTTCACGGAAAGTAATACCTTCAATAACGTTATCAAAGACAACTTTACCTTTCGCTTCAGTAATGATCACGGCATTATATGGATCCCATTTACAAATTACGTCACCTTTAGCAAGTTTCGTATTATTCTTTGCAACTAATTCAGAACCATAAGGAATATTAGAGTTCATTGTAACGTTCCCTTTAGAGTCAGTAATTTTCAACTCAGCAGAACGACCTACAACAACAATAACTTTTTCACCATTTTTATTTGTTCTATTGATAGTTCTTAACTCATCAATATCAAGCATACCTGCCGTTTTTGCTTTTAAGTCAGACTCATCAGCAATGTTAGAGGCAGTACCCCCAACGTGGAATGTACGAAGTGTTAACTGAGTACCAGGCTCTCCAATTGATTGCGCGGCAACTACACCAACAGAATCTCCAATTTGAGCTTCTCTTTGCGTAGCAAGGTTTAAACCATAACATTTAGAACAAACCCCTCTTCTTCTTTCACAAGTAAGAACAGATCTAATTTCAACCTCTTCAATACCAGCAGCATCGATCTCAGCAGCAATAGCCTCAGTAATTCTTTCTCCACCAGCGATAATTAAATCATCTGTATCAGGAACAAAAACATCTTGCAATGCAGTACGACCAACAATACGATCAGACAATGGCTCAACAATCTCATCATTTTTTCTCAAAGGAACAGCAACTAAACCTCTTAGTGTACCACAATCTTCAGAGTTAATAACAACATCTTGAGCAACATCAACTAAACGACGAGTTAAGTAACCTGCATCGGCAGTTTTAAGGGCAGTATCGGCAAGACCTTTACGTGCACCGTGAGTAGAAATAAAGTACTCAAGAATCGAAAGACCTTCTTTAAAATTAGAAAGAATTGGATTCTCAATAATATCTTGAGCAGAAGCACCAGATTTCTGTGGTTTCGCCATCAATCCACGCATACCAGACAGCTGACGAATTTGCTCTTTCGAACCACGTGCTCCTGAATCGTACATCATGTAAATTGAGTTGAAACCTTGCATATCGTTCTTCAATTGCTCCATCAAAGTGTGAGTCAATCTCGAGTTCGTATGCGTCCAGATATCAATAATCTGATTGTAACGCTCATTATTTGTAATTAGACCCATGTTATAGTTGTCCATTACATCTTTCACCTCAACTTCCGCTTTAGCAACTAAAGTTTCCTTTTCAGCAGGGATAATAATATCATCAAGGTTGAACGATAGTCCACCTTTAAACGCCATATGGTAACCTAATTCTTTAATATCATCAAGGAAAGCAACCGTACGAGAAGTTCCACAAGCTTTAAGTACACCACCGATCATATCACGAAGCGCTTTCTTCGTCATTACATCATTAATGTATCCAGCTTCGTTAGGAACACGCTCATTAAAGATTACACGTCCGCAAGTTGTCTCAATTAATTTAGTAACAATCTCACCATTTTCATCAAGGTCTGTAGTTTTAACCTTAATAGCTGCGTGTAAATCTAATGCACCCTCATTGTGAGCGATGATAACTTCTTCAGGAGAATAGAATACACCACCCTCACCTTTAACGATATCATCTTTCATGCTCTTTTTACCCTTCGTGATATAGTAAAGACCCAAGACCATATCCTGAGAAGGAACGGCAATTGGAGCCCCATTTGCAGGGTTCAAAATATTATGCGAAGCAAGCATTAACAATTGAGCTTCTAAAATTGCAGCATTACCTAACGGTAAGTGGACTGCCATTTGATCCCCATCGAAATCGGCATTGAAGGCCGTTGTTACCAATGGGTGAAGTCTAATTGCTTTTCCTTCAATTAATTTAGGTTGGAAAGCTTGAATACCTAATCTGTGAAGAGTAGGGGCTCTATTCAAAAGAACTGGATGTCCTTTCAATACATTTTCCAAAATATCCCAAACAACTGGTTCTTTTCTATCAACAATTTTCTTAGCTGATTTCACTGTTTTTACAATCCCACGTTCAATCATTTTACGAATGATGAATGGTTTGTAAAGCTCAGCTGCCATTCCCTTAGGAAGACCACACTCATGTAGTTTCAAATCAGGTCCAACAACAATTACAGAACGTGCAGAATA
>JBFHHS010000204.1:0-5096 GCA_041596895.1 Crocinitomicaceae bacterium
CCATCATCATTCGTACAACCACCTGAGCCACCCCAAGTGTGATCAAGTCCAAGGTAATGACCAATTTCATGAGTCAATACATTTTCATTATTCATCCCTAAATTATAATCTAAAACGATTCCGTCTATGTTTGAACTTGGTAAGAATGAAGGGGTAGGTCTGTACGCGTATCCAGCAGTTCCTGATCCCGCACCATTGGAGATGTCACAAATCCAAATGTTCAAATATTCGTTTCGATCCCAAATATCGGAACCTCCAGTTGCTGAAGATTTCATTTTGTTTTCTTCACCGTTATCAGAGTCATACCAGGCTTCAGTTGTTGAAACTCGGACAACCCCAACTTCAGCTAATGGTGTTCCTGTAGGTGTTTGTGTGGCAAGACAAAAATTAATGTTTGCATCTGCAGGTGTGAAATTATAAGGTGCACCTGTACGCGCGTTTGATGCGTTAGCATTTAATAATTGATAATCCTCTACAACATCATTGTAGACCTGCATAATTAAAGCGTTTGAAACGTTTTCCGCTGGTGTGTTTGGATTGTAAACAACATGGAATATGACTGCGATTTCATTCGTGCCCGAAGTTTTTACTGGTGGGGCAGTGCTAATTGCATTTGCAGATTGTAAGTAATCTTGATTGAATTCATTCAGAATTCCCCTCTCTGCATAATGTTGTTGATTTAATTCGTCCGTTTTACACACATGTTGACCTGCTGGAACTGGTCCAAATTGCTGGTCTTCTTGAAGGTGTAATTGAGTTGATTGAATGGTTGAACCATTTAGGTTGTAACCAGGTGAATTTGGGTTCGCAGAATTCAATTGTTGTGTAGCTGTTCCTACTGTAGGCGTTGCGTTTTGTGCAACTTGACCATAAGAAGAGAATGCCATAACAATTGCTGCTATCCCAGTGAGATAGTTAATTTTCATAATAGTTTAGCATATTTAAGTTGACTAAATATACATAAATTATATGATTGTAAAAGAGAGCTTTAGGTCTTTCTTTTTTTCTTCTTTGCAGCAGGGAAAAGAATATTGTTTAGAATAAGTCGATAACCCGGAGAGTTTGGATGTAAATTTAAATCAGTTGGTGGATCCCCAACACGATGTTCATAATCTTCAGGGTCATGACCTCCATAAAATGTCCAAGTACCTTGACCCAATTCTCCATGAATGTAGCGTGCAGTTCCAATTGATTTTGATTCTCCAAGAATTAGCACATTTGATTTAATTAGGTCTCTCTTGAAATCTGTGGTTTGTCCCATAAAGCCATTCACCACATCAGTATGACATTGTGTTAGCATTGTTGGGACAACATCCCATTTCGCAGAAAATTCAAATAGAGTAAACTTATCTAGGCGTTCATTTCTTTTATGTAAGGAAGTACCATCAATATCCGAGTATTCATATTGCAAAGGATCTTGAACGAGTGTGAAGTTCTCAAATGCAAAAGTATTGTTGTAATCTAATTTATCCTGACAATTTCTATCCGATGGATCACCGTCAAACATAGATTCACAAATGTCAGTTTCATGTGCAGCTAGGGCAATGTCAAAACTATCTGTTCCGCTGCACATTGTAAAAAGAAACCCACCTCCGATAACAAAGTTTTTGATGTTAGTTGCAACAGCAAGTTTCATTTCCGATACCTTATTAAAACCAAGGGCTTTTGCGGATGTTTCTAAATCAGATACTTGTTTTTTATACCATGGATATGATCGAAAATTGGCATAGAACTTACCGTATTGTCCTGTGAAATCTTCATGATGCAAATGTAACCAATCATATTCTGGCAGCCCTCCCTTAACAATTGTTGAGTCGTAGATTTTATCATATGGAATTTCTGCATATTCAAGAACCATCGTTACCGCATCATCCCACGGTTGCTTACCACCGGGCGTATATACCGCAATCTTTGGAGCTTTTTCTAATTGAACAATCTCCATATTTACCTCAGGCGATCCGATTTCACGTTTTATACCATTCACCTGACCATCAGCCAGTATTTCATAACTAATTCCTCGAATGATTAATTCTTCTTCGATTGTTTCTAAGTGAGGGGTTAAAAAAGAACCTCCGCGATAATTTAATAGCCATTCAATGACAACACCATTTTCTAATAAATAAAAGGATAGTCCGTATGCTTTAAGATGATTCGATTGTGATTCATCCATCGGAATAATTATTTGAGAACCAAAACTAAAATTTGATACACAAATAAGGGCGAGAAGAGCAATAAACTTTTTCATAGTGTGTAATGATCTACAATAACCTTTCCGAATTCTTTTAAAAAGGAGCGTCGTCGTTGGTGTTAAAATCTAAGTTGTCACTCTCAAGAGAATTCATCTTACTAGGGATGGTATATGTACCTTGATTGTCAAAGTCATCATTTGCTCCCATATTCGAATGCATAGCAGCATTTGGGTCAGGGGAGAAGCCTTCAATATTGTCAAATTTGGCAAACTCTTTGACAAACCTCAAACGTACGCTTTCCAATGAACCATTTCTATGTTTTGCAATAATGATCTCACCAATTCCGGCATTTGAATTTCCTTCTTCATCTTGCATGAAGCCATAGTATTCCGGTCTATAGATAAAGGAAACGATATCGGCATCTTGCTCAATAGCTCCAGACTCCCTCAAATCGGATAGAACCGGTTTTTTATCACCTCCACGTTGTTCAACCGAACGACTAAGCTGAGATAAAGCGATCATTGGGACGTTAAGTTCCTTAGCGATTTCTTTTATTGAACGCGAGATAGACGAAATTTCTTGCTCACGATTTCCACCACCTTTGGATGATCCGGCAGTCATTAGTTGCAAATAATCGATGATTACAATTTGAATATCATATTGCATCTTTAATCGTCGACATTTTGCGCGTAAATCAAAAATACTAATACCCGGTGTATCGTCAATGTATATAGGTGCAGTGGCTAACTTTGTTATTCTGCTATGTAGTTGTTGGAATTCGTCGTCACGTAAATCACCTTTTCTTAACTTTTCCGCAGGTAACCTTGTTTCAGAAGCAATCAAACGTTTTACTAACTGTACTGAAGACATCTCGAGTGAGAAAATCGCCACCCCCTGATTAAAATCTACTGCAGTATTTCGAGCCATTGATAATACAAAAGCCGTTTTACCCATGGCAGGTCGCGCTGCAATTACAATCATATCAGAACGTTGCCATCCAGCGGTTACTTTATCTAAATCAAAGAAACCAGTCGGAACACCAGAAATCCCATCAGAGTTTTCTGAAGCTTTTTCAATTTCTTCAATTGCTTCACGTACAACGTTCTGCATAACGTCGACGGATTTCCCCATATTGTTCTCTGCAATCTTAAATAAATCTCCTTCTGCCTTATTTAATACATCGAATACATCATTAGTATCATCGTATGCTTCTTTCATAACTTCATTACTCATGCGAATTAACTCACGTTTAATGTGTTTTTCAGAAATAATCCTTGCATGGTACTCTACGTGTGCTGTTGATCCAACACGACTTGTAAGTTGAGAAATATAGACTGCACCGCCAGCAGCTTCAAGTTCACCGCTCTTCATAAGATGGTCAGTAACGGTTAAGATGTCAATAGGTTTGGAAGAACCAAATAAATCTTGAATTGCTCCAAATATATATTGATGTTTAGGGTCGTAAAAACTTTCTTCCTTTAAAATGTCTACTGCATCCGTAACTGCGTTTTTTTCAAGCATCATTGCACCAAGAACAGCCTTCTCCAAGTCGACGGCTTGAGGTGGAATTCTTCCTCCATCTGATGGTGCAGGTGTTATTTTACTTATGCGAGAAGCTGTTTTTCGCGAATTATCGGATTTTTTTTCCATATACCAAAGATACGCAATTGATTCAGCGAATTATATCTTTTTTCAGATCTTTCATTAAAAAGATATAAAGAAGAGTTTTCAACAATTGTTAATTGTTATTTTATTTTTGAATTATGAAACGAGAGTTAATTGTAACAGAAGATGGGTCGAGTAGTATTTATATTCCAGAAATGGATGAAACTTACCATTCAACCCATGGAGCAATTCAAGAAGCAAGGCATGTGTTTATTGAACACGGATTAAAAAAGGTAAACCAACCTTCAATTCGAGTTTTAGAGATGGGGTTTGGTACTGGATTGAATGCTTTATTGACAGCCATAGAATGTGTCGATCTTTCTGTACGTGTAGATTATATAGGAGTTGAGGCGTTTCCAGTGGAGGAGGAAATGATTAACAACCTTAATTATTGTTCATTGATCGCTGGTGGTTGTGATTCAGTTTTTGAAAGGATACATCAAACACTTTGGTCAATTCCACAAGAAATTAACAAATTCTTTACTCTGACAAAAATTGAGTCGAAAATTCAAGATTATGCAATTGACTCAGATTTTTTTGATCTCATTTATTTTGATGCTTTTGGACCACGCGTTCAATCAGAATTATGGTCTGAGGAAGTTTTGCAAAAAATGCATTGTGGGTTAAAACAAGGAGGGATACTTGTGACATATTGCGCTCAAGGTCAATTTAAACGTAACCTTAAAACAGTTGGTTTTGAGGTACAGACATTCCCTGGTCCTCCAGGTAAACGAGAAATGACTATTGCGCTTAAACGGTAGCTGTTTCTAAAAGCGTACATTTCATTATACCATCTCTATCTATTTCATCCATGTTGATGGTAGAAAAAGTATTTGCAAGTTCACTGTTAAATGGTGTTTTTATTTTTACATAATTTGATGTGAAACCATACATGTAGCCATCATTATCTTCGTTTTCGAACAAAACAATTTCTTTTCTTCCAACATTCTCTTCATAAAAGGCTCTTTTCTTTTTATAAGAAAGAACATGTAATTGTTTACTTCGTTCTTTACGTATGTTCATTGGGACAGGATCGCCTAGTTTTATGGCAGTAGTGTTTGCCCGCTCAGAATATGTAAAAACATGAAGGTAAGAAACGTCTAAATCTTTTAAGAAGTCCACAGTTTCCATAAAGTCTTCGTCAGTTTCTCCTGGAAAGCCAACAATAACATCAACACCAATGCAGGCATCAGGACGATGCTTTTTAATTGTTCTAATTCTATCTGCAAAAAGTTCACGCTC
>JBFHHS010000205.1:0-5073 GCA_041596895.1 Crocinitomicaceae bacterium
CAGAAACACGTAATCTTGGACTAAGGTAAAAACCACTGGCCGTCTGATTTCTATCAAAGAATTTTTTAAACCAAAAATTTCCATCCAATGCTAATCTTTTACTATAATCTGAGGTGAAATACCAACTTAATTGAGCACTTGGATTGTACCTCACCTCCTTACCAAATTGGCGTGATTCGAAATGATCAACACTTCCAAATGGATTTACATTCGCTGTTAAAGTGGTATACAATTGTTTTTTATGCAACCCAGCGATATTCAGATAAACATTCAAGTAATTGAACAATTGTGGCTTGTATAGCTCTTCGTATGTTATTGACAGAGTCGCTGTTCTTCTAAAAAAATGTTTGGTAGGCTGATAATTATTCCAACTAATATCAGCATCATAAAAACGTGAATTGTTATTGTATAAAAAACCCAAATCATTTGGATTGAATTTATCACTTTCTTCACCATAACTCATTCCATATCTCCATTTACCTGCAACTTTCCGAATACTAGTCCAAAACGCATGACCATATTCAGGAGTATTTCCAAAAATAGAAGACAACTTAATATTTGAGGATATTCTAAACTTTGCATTTGGCGTATAAAGATCCGCAGAACCAACGGTAACATTAGCATCATGTGCCCTACCTGATCGCATCACATTTGTATTCACCAATGAAACCGTACTGTTGTTTTTTAAGTTTTGAGAAAGAACGAAAACATTGTAATTTGTTAATGGGTTTGTTTCAAAACTTCGCTGCACCCCATTGCTATCCTCAATTATCGCATCAACATTCCCTTCTAGGGCATTAAAAACTCCAATCCCCAGTCCTTTTTTGGTTCTCCCTGAAACTTTTGTCCCATTTATTAAAGGTGCTTGTTGTGCATTTCGAACAACGCGTTCTCCCTTATTTTCATCTACATTATCATAAACAGAATTATAATTATACGGCTGCCCTCCTATCCTTCGAGAATAAAAAACTCCACCAATATTAAACAAATCTGTTCCTTCCAGGAAGAATGGGCGATTTTCATTGTAATATACTTCAAACGGCCCCAAATTCAACACTTCATTATCCGAAGCGGTTTGACCAAAATCAGGAATCAAGGTCATATCGAGAGTAAATGCATCATTCAGCCCATACTTCAAGTCCATCCCACCGGTCAATCGACTTTTCCAAGTTTGTTTCCCTTTAGACTCATCATATGAGTTGACTAGATAGCTTGTGGCATAAGGAGTAAAAGAAAGACGGATTGGAGATTTTATCCCTTGAACCCCAACCAATTTTCCGGCTTGCGTAATTTCACCATATACATTTGGGTCTATTGGATTCCATGTCGACACTTCCCTATTTCTTCTCACTTGTCGCCACAAGTTTAAATTCCAGTCTTGAACCTCTTTATTCGGGAATCGTATTGCAGAAAACGGGATTCTCATTTCGAAAGACCACCCCTCGTTGTGTTTTGCAGTTGCACTTTTCCATACTGCATTCCACAAATAATCAGTGCTATTTATGGACTCTAACCCATCGATCTCTACTCCCGCAGCTGTTACAACAAAAGTAAATGCATTTATACTGTTACCATAAGGATCAATAGTAATTCCTACCCAATCTGCATTTCCGGTATCATCTCTTTGTGACAGTGAATAACTAATTGAATCCGGAGCTGGATCTTTCAAAATACCACCAACATATAATGCTTCAGCATCATAGTACATCCGAATTTCAGAACTAAATCTTGAAGTAGAACCGTAAACTGGTGAATTCACAGTAAAGTTTTTCGTCACTTCCGCCTCTTGCCAATGCTCTTCCTTCAGTTCACCATCAATTGTAATGGGTTTGTCATTGAACTTTATGGTATACGACTTTTGAGCGTAAGAAAATCCGCTTACAAATAATGAAACCAAAAGGAATATCGCTTGCGCAAGACTCATATCAACAGAACTGTAAAAAGTGAATTGCAAAAATAATAGACTCCCCCTTAAATGGTGCTAAATAATTATGAAAGGATAATATAAATGATAAAACTGGTTTAAAACTCAAACGTCACCGCACCTTCTGAGAGCGACTCATGATAATCGTTTGCACTCAAATAGGGCATATCAACAATTTTCCACTCTTCACGAACAGGGAAACTTGCTCTAAACCGAACTGCAATTGTCTTTCCAGCAAAATAAAAGAATAGCCCATTTTCCATACGTTCAATTTTCAGTGTACGCCCTCCCAACTTCATTGTAGTCATACCAACTTCTAATCTATGAAAAGACATGGAAGCAGGTTTTGTTTTAGAATACCCCCCGATGACATGCGCCAAATGCTTAGGCCTTTTCTGATTCGAAACATAAAAACAAACCGCCTCATCACCCACCTTAACCACTGAGGTAAATTGCTTGTGATTAAAAAACACCATTTCGTTCGAGGTAAGATTCTTATACCTGGAAAACTGAATTAATGTGAAAAGTATCATCACAGTTGCAATGGAAGTATAAATCACCATTCGATTCTTTTTAAAAAGCACTAGGGTTAAAATGGAAAGATAAATGGCAATCACGACAAAAATCGACAATGTAAAACCTGTAGCCACTGCCCCGGGAATCCCTTCCACAAACTGGACGAACCAAAGCAAAAGATTAAAACAGCCCCCTAACAGAACACCCAACAAACTAGACAAAGAACTCATCCAATGCAAAGAAAAAAGTACAAGAGCAACCGACAGAACTGTTCCGGCCAGAACCATAATCCCGATATTCGTTAATGCGAAATAATTGGGGAATTGATGAAAATGATACAACGTTAATGGCACTGTCAGAAGTTGAGCTGAAATACCTACAACAGTCCCTTGCCACAGCCAATTAAGCGGTTTGTTTTTTATATAAAAGAGTTTATAAATTGGCTTGTAAAGCGTGAAGATACCCAGCATTGCAAGGTAAGAAAGTTGAAATCCAAGGTTGAAAATCAAATTTGGCTCAATCAACAACATGATAAACGCAGTAAAAAACAGCACGTTCGTAGAATTCGCTTGTTTGCTATACATTTTAGCTAGCGACAACAACGAAAACATAAAACTTGCCCTAATAACCGACGGTGAAAAATCTGTTACAGCTGCATACATCCAAATGACTATAACTGACATAATAATTGTGGAATTCTTCGAAATAAAACGTTTAAATCTACCCAGAACAAACTGCACAATCATTAAAATAATCCCCACGTGTAACCCTGAAACAGCAAGAACATGCATAGCTCCCGAGTTGCTAAAACTTGCCTTCACTTCAGTAGTCAATAATTCTTTATCACCCAAAACCAAAGCTTTAGCTAATGCCAGCGTATTACCATCCAAATGCTCCGACAGCACTTCAGATAGATACTTTCTACAATCTGCTGGAAATTTTTTATACCAAGGAACTTCGATAAAACCAACCCGAGTAATTTGATGATCACCAACAAAACCACTTCGATAAATGCCTTGATTATTCCAATAGGCAACAGCATCAAACTCACCTGGATTTCCTCTATTCTCAATATTCCTCAATTCGGTATAAACAAACAATTGATCACCAATTTTTATTGTTGGATCAAGAATATAAAGCAATACTTGCTCGTTTCGTTTTTCAACCTTTACACTATCTACCGCACCAACAATGGTACACAATGACTTCCTCCAATACCTTGTACTCGAATCAATTTCATTCACATTAATCATTAATCCGTATTCAGATGGGTGTAATTCTTCTAATTCAGGAACAGCATTATTGAATGAAATTGCCCCTAAAAAGAAGAAAGGGATTAAAACTAAACTTGAAGAAGCCTCATATTTGGCAAATTTTCTAGAAAATAGCCATGAAATAAGGCAAGAGATTATGCATCCAATAAAGATTGTAAAATTTTCAATTGGAAAGAATTTCACGGCCACTATTCCCCCAATAAACAAGGAGGTTATGTAAACAAATGGCAGCTTAGAAAAATTCACGCTTCTCTTATGATTTATAACGATTAAATAGATAGTATTCACTATCTTCGCACTCTAAATTTATTAAATAAAATGATTAATATAACGCTACCAGATGGTTCGGTAAGACAAGTTGAAAGCGGTACTTCGGCAATGGATGTTGCAAAAAGTATCTCTGAAGGGCTTGCCAGAAACGTACTCGCTGCTAAGGTGAACAACGAGGTTATTGATGCAAATCGCCCTATTACGGACGATTCAACATTGCAATTATTAACCTGGAATGACACAGATGGTAAATCAACAATGTGGCATTCTTCAGCTCACTTAATGGCAGAAGCGGTAGAATTTTATTATCCAGGTGTAAAGTTAGCGATTGGACCTCCAATTAAAAATGGTTTCTACTATGACGTAGATTTCATGGATTACACAATTACTGAGGCAGATTTAGAGAAGATTGAGCAAAAAATGAAAGAATTGGCGAAGCAAAAGAACCCTTATGTACGCCAAGATATTTCTAAAAGCGAAGCCATTGAATATTTCAAAAAGAAAGACGACGAGTATAAGTTAGAATTACTGGACGGATTAGACGATGGTACAATTACATTTTATACACAAGGTGAATTTACAGATTTATGTCGTGGACCGCATATCCCTCACACAGGGTTTATCAAAGCTGTTAAATTAACTTCAATTGCCGGTGCATACTGGAGAGGCGACGAGACTAGAAAGCAGCTAACACGTATATATGGAATCACGTTTCCTAAGAATGCAGAGTTAACAGAATATTTAGAGAAAGTTGAACTTGCAAAAGCAAGAGATCATAGAAAACTAGGGAAAGAATTAGATTTATTTACGTTTTCACAACGTGTAGGACAAGGTTTACCATTGTGGCTTCCTAAGGGTGCTGCATTGCGTGAGCGATTAGAAAACTTCCTAAAGAAAGCTCAAAAGAAAGGCGGATATGATCAAGTTATCACCCCACATATCGGAAGCAAAGAACTTTATGTTTGTTCAGGTCACTATGCCAAATATGGAAAAGATTCATTCCAACCAATAAATACTCCAGATGAAAACGAGGAATTCTTATTGAAACCAATGAATTGCCCTCATCACTGTGAGATATTTAAAGCGCGA
>JBFHHS010000206.1:0-5071 GCA_041596895.1 Crocinitomicaceae bacterium
CCCCAGATTTAACAACACCCCCTTTTAGATCTACGACGTTGAAATTTACCTCTGTAAACTCTCCATCAACGATTAAAACATCAGTTGTAGGATTCGGATATAATTTAAAATTCGCTTCTAACTCATTTACCGCTGCATCAGCACCTCTATAAATATCTCTATATTCAATGGCAGTGACTGTTTGAGCACCTAAAACATCTGAAACAGTAATCTTTAACAAGGGCTCTTTTTGACCATTTGTCCACCATTCATAATCATGACTATCTGGAATTGGCAATTCAACCCAAAAACCAGTCCCGAAAGCTTCAATAAAAACAGAATCAACCTCAGTAATCGTGTGATCAATACGAAGAGCATCAAATGTCCCAAAAGGAGTTGTAATCGTACCCCATCCATCAACAACAGATGTTCTTTGGCGATACTGACGCCAAATTCCATTGTAAACTGGGTTCATATCTAAATTAGAGTAACCTCTTGATGAATATGTATCACCATAATTAAGAGGAAGTTCATAACGTGTTTCAATGGTATCAGATTTGAATGGGATTTCAGTTCCCTCCACAGTAACACCATACCCAACCGATGTTATTGCATTTGAACTCACTTTCGAAAAAAGCGAAACATCTGATATATTTACAGGAAGAATACCCCCGATTTGATCCAAAGGAATTGCCGTAGAAGATGCAAAATTTGTTGCCTGGTAATCAGAAGCTGCAAAAGTTCCAAATGTAAAGTTTGCCAAAAAAGAAGCAGATGATATATTGAAATACTCCTTTATCTCCTGGCTATCATGCGTTAAGCTAGAAAAATCCCATGTGAAATTTGTTCCTGTTGAAGCGTAATCAATATTTGGGTCTGTTGCTAAACTAATCAACGCAGTGTCGCCACCATCAGAAAAATCAGAATCTGTAATTGTAATCTGTGCGAACGATAATAGGGGAGCACATAAAGTGATTAGTAGTAGTCGTTTCATGCTTTTGTTTTTTTGTAAAAATACAATATTAATTATGGTATTTCAACACCAAAAGTCATGGACATGTTCAAAGGCGACTCTTTTAAAGAAACTGCCTCTTGAAGCATAACAGAAATATTTGCAGAAACCTTATAAACTGGATTTCCAGCTGTATTATTTCCATAAAACTCAATCCCGGTAACATTAATCATTGAAGAAGAATTATCTGCAGGAAGGGAATAATAATTTTTTCCATTTCTCATCACAGACATTTTCACATTAAAATCTCGATATGGATTTTGCACTTGATTCTCTTCAAATATCGAAAAGTCGGATAAATCTCGATTGTACAAAGTGCCATCAACAATTGCAACTTTTGTACGACTCACACCATTGGCAAAGGTAATTTGAGCTTTTAACCTGTGTAATTCAGGAGTTACAGGTAAGTTTAAATATAGATCCGTGCTAATTGGATAATCATCTAGAAACCATTTCACTTCACTGACCTGTGTAGTTGCACCTTGAATAGACGCAATTAATTCTCCCGCAACATTTACATTAGAGTGAATGCTACAACTTGCATGTTTTTCATATCCAAATATAAGCTCATTGCAATATTCAATAGTAGAGTTATCATTGAAGGTTACCATAGCACAAACATTGTAAATTCCAGGTTCGTAAATGTAAGCAACATTAACCCCAACCAATGTTGAGTTTACATACCAATTAATTTGACTCACATTTTGCAAGTCATCCAACCAAGCCTTATTTAATTCTGCGATTGGTTGATCATCAGAATGAGCAAAAGTAGGAGAAACATTATTAGCAATATGCGCGAGTGCTTCATGATTAATGAAATCTAACAACCCATCATACACGCCCATTTCAATTGAAAACTCATCATCAGACAATTTACCCGAAAAAACATTAACACCATTCTCTTCACACGTCATTGTATACATGTAAGCATTATTATCTCCTGCGACAATAGAAAAGTCGCCACCGGTCATCGATCCATCAGCCCTAAAAATTGGGTCGTTTGATTGTGGAATCTCAATTTGATCTTTCTTACAAGATGTAAAAAGCAATATCCCAGCAAAACATAGTAGTAGCGTATGTTTAAAATTCATTCTCATTTTCTTAATCTTAGTGTTTTCCTTAGATAGATTTGACCATCAATTGGAAATTTATTGTTTACACCATTTATAAAATCTTCATTCACAGACGTAAGCACTTGCGTACTCACATTAACACCCAATGTCAAATTTCTTGAAATATCAAAACCATAACCAAAACTTGGCTTAAGTCCCCATCTATTAATTCCTTCCGTAAATCCATATACGGTTCTATTTCCACCTTCAAGCCCTTCATCCTGTGTCACTTTCACTTTTGTTCCAACTAAATAAGAAGGACGGATTCCAATATTTAAATTATGTCGTCCGAATGAATATCCCACATTTAGATTCGCTTCAATTCTGTACAACTCACTATAATTAATATGTGATTGAACTACTTCAGAGCCAAAACCATAAATCTTCGCTTGACGCGTTAATTGTAAGTCCTTGTGATGCGACCAAATAAAATTTGCACCAGTTGTAAAAACGATTCTTCCTTTTCTGAACTGCGTTCCTACTCCTGCTCCTAAATAATGAGAGTTATTTACAGAAGGAGTTATTAATGATTGTCCAAGGCCTGCATTTGCTTCAACATAAAAAGAAGTTGACCAAGGCAAACTTAAATCATATGAAATACTTTGTAAATCAAGTGGGCTTCTTGTGTTCAATAACGCAACATCGTGTAATTCCAAATCATCAACATCTCCAGCTTCCGGAAATAATTCTTCTTTATTTACATTTAACAATGAAGCATTTTCTCGCAACGAAGCATCAGATTCTACCTGAACTCTTACTTGATCATTCTCAGTAATTACTTCCTCATTTACAATTGCGAGAACTGAAGATATAGTACTGTTTTGTTTAGCAACAAATGGGGTAACATTTTCTTTTTTGAAGTGATTCGGAGTAGCGTCTTTATTTTCAGAAACCTGCGAATTGTTTTGATCATCAACAGAATGATTCTCCGTTTTAGAATTATTCATTTTTATTTCCGTCAAACTTCCGTCCAGCCCATTAATTTTATTAGAATTTTTTACAACTTTATTTGAATTTATGCTATTCTCAGCAATCTGTATAGGTTCAATTGAATTCTCTTCCATAGCTTTAACCTCTGCCGACTTTCCTTCATTCAGTACCCCCATAAAAGGAGTTACAAACAATAAAGCAATAAAAATACCTGAAGTCAAAAACCACAAATAATCCCCCTTCTTTGACGCAGGCAACATGGCCTCCATCTCCTTCCAATAAGCATCATTATACTCAAACGTTTGCTTTGCAGCTTCTTTCTGGAATAATTTATCTATTTCTTTATCTGTCCAACTCATATCACCATACGTTGATTCTGATTTTCCAATCTATTTAATTTTTCTCTTAATGATTTTCGTGCTGTAGAAAGGTGCCATTTCGAAGTTCCTTCCGACATTTCCAATTGTTCGGCGATTTCCTTATGAGAATACCCATCGATGACATAGAGATTAAACACTTTACCTGTAGTTTCGGGCAGTTCTTTCACCAACATCATAATATTCTCTACACCCAGATTACTCTCTGCTTCATTGCTTTCTCCTGCAGAATAATAATCTAACTCACGTTCATCATCACTTTTTGTAATTTTAGTATTGTACTTCTTATTTTTCCTATACTCATCAATCAATGCGTTAACCATTAAGCGTTTTGCCCAAGCATTGAAATTTGCATTCTCATCCAATTTGTCAAGACCTTTTAAAATCTTCACAAATCCCATATTGTAAGAAGCACGCGCATCTTCTTCATTTTTATTGTAGCGGAAACATATAGGCATAAGAATCTTGAAACCATGCTCATAGAGCTGATTAATAGCTTTGCGATCATCACTAATACACAGTTTTATAATTTCAGGTGTGATGTTCATTCTATTTTTTAATGGTCTTATCTTCAAGATTATAATGTAATTTACATATTATTTCCCATCGACCATTCTAATCCGAATATAGTTTTGATTAAAATGATTTTAGACTTCCACTGTAAATAGAACGCAAAACCATTTGAAATGGTTGGAAAGTAATATACATTTAACCTATGAAATTGCATTTAATTCGACATGGCAAAGCAGAACGAGAGTCTCAAAGCGGACGAGACTTTGATCGATCTTTAAGTGATAAAGGTTTAGCACAGACAATTGATCTAGGACAATACCTTAAAAAACAAATTGGAGCCCTTGAAGTTTGGTGCAGTGATGCAGCAAGAACACGTGAAACATTAAATTCAATTTTAAACTCTTGTAAACTTCAAGAGACGAAGTATTTTATTGATTTATACTTGTGTTCAAAAAGCGACTTTTTGCAACATTTATGGCGTCGTAAATCGAATGATGATCTTATTATCGTAGGACATAACTTTGGGATTTCTGATCTTTTAAATTATTTCGTTGAAGATTCAATTGAAATGCGCACCTCAGAATATTACTGTATTGATTTTGGCGATCTCGCTTCGAATGAAACATCTCAAGGAACAGGAGTTATAACTGATCATTATCGCCCTCAGGTTTAACCTTATCCTTTGGAACAAAATGATAAATAATACGTTGTTCTTGACTTTCTAATTGTTGACGAAGCATCTCTTCTTGTTTCAATTTTGCCAAGCGTATTCGTTCATTCAACTCACCTTCAAAATCTGGAGGCTCTATTCCCATTTCTTTCTCAATTTCATAAGAATATTTTGGTGACTGAGGACCACGTTTTCGATATAGAAATGCCAAAGCTACACCCACCACTAATCCACTTAAATGTCCTTCCCAAGATACATGTTCTTCCATTGGGAAAATCCCCCATATCATTCCACCATACATAAATGCCACAAACAATGAAATGGCTTGTAATGGCTTATATTTTCGTATAACCCCAGAAGTAAATAAAAAACCTGCCATTGCGTATATAACTCCACTCATTCCAATGTGATAGGAATTATTATTTGTTGCAACTAACCATACACCAATACCAGTAAACAACCATGAAAGAAAGAACAC
>JBFHHS010000207.1:0-5069 GCA_041596895.1 Crocinitomicaceae bacterium
ATCGTAGTCATTTGACGTGTTGAATGTCTCATATCTGCATGTGCTATCTCGTGTCCTAAAACACCAGCAAACTCATCTTCCGTTTCGAGAAACTTAAGAATTCCAGTATAGATATAAATGTATCCACCCGGTGTACAAAATGCATTTAATGTACTATCGTCGTGAATGATACGTAACCTCCATTGGAAATCGTCTTTAAAATCAACCGCTCCAGAGTTTAAAATCTTATCTCTCACTTTATAAACATAGCTGTAGACTTCGCTATATTGAACCGAATCCAATAATGGATATTCCGCTGGATTACCATCAATTTCCGCTGCAACTTGAGCACCCAACTCAATATCCTGCTGCACTGAAAACATATTCAAGCCTTTTCCTTTGTTTTTTTCATTTACTACACCACAAGCTGCTAACGCAAGGGATACCGCAAAAAATAATAGAAATTTAAATTTGATCATTTTTGTTTTTGTTATTCGTTATTGTTGTTTGATTGGATCAATAAAAATAATTGACTGCAAAAGTAAGTAAAGTTCCTGTAAACCAACCAATCACTAACTCTTGCATTGTATGTTTTTGTAAATAACTTCGAGCTGTCATAACAATACCAGACAATAAAATGGATGCAATTAACATTCCAATTCCAAACTTCATATTTACGCTAATGTATGCTAAAATGAAACCTGTAAGGATTCCAGCAGCTGCGGCATGAATACTAATTTTTTTCCATTGATTAAGTACGATAAAAAACCCAGTTACCACGGCTCCAGATAATGGTAAAGCATAAATAAACTTGGGTAAATTTGCGGCATTTGCCGTGTACAAAAGCATGAAATAAAGACCTAAACAATAGATAAACATGATAATAATTGGAACCGTTCGTTCCACTCTGGTCTCCATTTCCAAGCTATTAATGACCCCACTTCTCTTCAATAAAAGAAACGAAATCCCTGGTGCTATCACGCAAAAAATAGCAAACATATAAAGTAATGCTTTCTTAATTTGGATGTCTAATAAATAAACACAATCATGACATTCAAGACCCAAAAATTGTTCTTCAATAGCAGGAACAAACATGACCAAAAGCAGGGCATACATCGGCATGAATAAGGGCATGAAAACCCATGATATAATTTGAAAAGAAAGTTTCATTACAATTCCTTTCTCAAGCGAGCAACAGGAATATTTAATTGTTCACGATATTTAGCAACTGTTCTACGTGCGATGTTGTATCCTTTTTCTTTCAATAAATTCGCCAACTTTTCATCTGTTAAAGGCTTACGTTTTTCCTCGTTGTCAATTGCTTCTGAAAGAATCTTCTTTACTTCACGAGTAGAAACCTCTTCCCCTGAATCCGTTGAAAGCGACTCTGAGAAGAAGTACTTTAATGAAAAGATTCCTGAACTTGTTTGTACATACTTACTATTCGCGACACGTGATATTGTAGAGATGTCCATTTCTACAATTTCCGCAATATCTTTCAATATCATAGGGCGAAGTTGTGTTTCGTCACCAGATAAGAAATAAGCCTTTTGATAATTCATGATGGCGTTCATAGTCATAAACAATGTATTCTGACGTTGTTTAATTGCATCTATAAACCATTTTGCACCATCTAATTTTTGCTTCACAAAAGTAAATGCTTCCTTATCCGATTTAGATGCCTTTGCGCCTTCCGCGTATGTGCGCAACATGTTCTTATACTGGTTGCTTACCTTTAAATCTGGAGCATTTCTTCCATTAATAGTCAATTGAAGTTGACCTTCATTTTCAACAATAGCAAAATCAGGAATAATCTGAGCGTAATTACCTCCAGATTCTTTCATTGACCCACCTGGCTTCGGGTTAAGCTTTACAATTTCTTCGATGGCTTCTTTCAAATCTTCATCTGAAATTTCCAATTTCTTAAGAATCTTTTGGTAATGCTTTTTCGTAAATTCAGAAAAGTACTCTTCCAAAATTTTCTTTGCAGTATAGCGGGTAATGTTTCCGTCTTGTTTTCGCTCAATTTGCAACAACAAGCATTCTCTTAGATCACGTGCTCCAATTCCGGCAGGATCTAATTCCTGAATCATTTTTAAAATCTTCTCTACCTCCTCTTCCGTTGCAGTAATATTTGCCGAAAAGGCTAAGTCATCTACAAGAGCTTCCATTTCACGATTCAAATAACCCGACTCATCGAGGTTACCTACAATTGTATCCGCAATCGTAAAATCGCGGTCGTCCAAATCCAATAAATGCATTTGAACCATAATTCTTTCTTGAAAAGATTGATCGCCAGATAATGGAATCACTTTCTCTTCATCGTCTTTACTTGTATTGTTTACTTGAGTTTTATAATCAGCATCATCACTTAAATAATCCTCAATATTAAAATCATCTTCTTCAGAGGTTTCATCTTGATCGATGTCCTCTTCAAATTCATCTTCATCTTTATCCAGACCTTCTTCCAAAGCAGGATTTTCTTCAATCTCTTGTTTAATCCGTTGCTCCAATTCCATTGTAGGCACTTGCAACAACTTCATTAATTGAATTTGTTGAGGAGAGAGACGTTGCTCTAACTTTGCTGATAAGTATTGTTTTAATGCCATTTGAATTGAGTTACTAGTAAATTACTGCTTTTTTTTCAAAATCAAGTCAAGAACTTAAAATTCTGCATTTTGAGGTGTTCTTGGGAAAGGAATTACATCACGGATATTTGTCATTCCAGTAACAAACATAACCATACGTTCAAATCCAAGCCCAAAACCAGCGTGCGGCGCAGTTCCAAATCTACGTGTATCCAAGTACCACGCTAAATCTTCTTCCGGAATATTAAAGTCTGCCATTTTCGACTTTAAAACATCCAAACGTTCTTCACGTTGAGACCCTCCTACAATTTCTCCAATCCCAGGAAATAACACGTCCATTGCTGCAACTGTTTTTCCATCATCATTTTGTCGCATGTAAAATGCTTTAATTCCAGCAGGATAATCTGTTAAAATCACAGGACATTTAAACTCTTTTTCTACCAAGTAACGCTCATGCTCGCTTTGAAGATCAATTCCCCATTCAACATCATATTGAAATTTCTTTTTCTTAAATGGTTTTGAGTTTCTCAAAACATCAATCGCTTCAGTATACGTTAAACGTTTAAATTCATTGTTCACAACAAACTCCAATCGTTCTTTCAACGTCAATTCGTTTCTCTCGTTTTGAGGTTTTGATTTTTGCTCGTTCACTTCACGATCATTTAAGAATTGAAGGTCATCTGCACAATTTGTTAAAACATATTGCGCCAAATATTTTAGAAAATCTTCTGTTAGATCCATATTGTCTTTCAAATCGTTGAAAGCAACCTCAGGTTCAATCATCCAAAATTCCGCTAAGTGTCGAGAAGTATTTGAATTCTCAGCTCTAAAAGTTGGTCCAAATGTATACACTTGTCCCAAAGCCATTGCGCCTAATTCCGCTTCAAGTTGACCAGACACAGTTAAATTTACTGGTTTCCCGAAAAAATCTTGTTTATAATCAATCGCTCCGTCTTCAGTCAAAGGAAGATTTAAGGGATCCAAGTTTGTTACCTGAAAAATCTCTCCTGCACCTTCAGCGTCCGAACCTGTAATGATAGGAGTGTGCAAATAATAGAATCCTTGATCGTTGAAGAACTTGTGAATTGCATAGGCAACGGCATGTCTAATTCTGAAAACTGCACCAAATGTATTCGTTCTAAAGCGCAAATGAGCCTGTTCTCTCAAAAATTCCAAACTATGTTTTTTAGGTTGCATTACCGTTTTCTGAACATCATCCGGATTGGCATCACCTAAAATCTCTATTTTCTCTACTTTTATTTCAATGGATTGCCCAGCACCTTGCGATTCAACAATTTCTCCAGTTACAGCAATTGCAGCAGCGGTAGAAACACGTTTCAATAATACTTCATCGAAATTTTCAAAATCAACAACCGCTTGAATATTTTTAATTGTAGAACCATCATTAATTTGGATAAAGCGATTACTTCTGAATGCTCTAACCCACCCTTTTACAAGTACTGAATTTCCTACTTTTCCGTTCGCAAGAATGTCTATAATTTTTTCTCTTTTCATTCGATGTTTTATTGAATAGTTCAAAAATAGTAAGAAACTAGGTTTAATTAACCTTTAAGCAAAAAAAAGCCCCACCGCCTGAGCGATGAGACCTAAACTAGACCATCAAATTTGTTTATTTCTTGAAAGAGTCTGTACTTGTGTTGACTACTTTTAAGTCATCCGCACCTGTCTTCAATACTTTAAATTCGGTTCTTCTATTCTTTTCATGTTCTTCTTCACTACAATCAGACTTAACCGCCCCTTCACATTCACACCCGTTTAACAAGAACTCCTCACCATAACCTTTTCCATAAATACGATCTGGGTTCGTAATTTTTGTTTTGATATATGCCGCTGAAGCTTTCGCACGACGATCAGATAATTTTCTATTGTATGCTTTTGAGGCTCTACAATCGGTATGCGATCCAAGTTCAACTTCCATCCCAGGGTATTTGTTCATGATTTCAACAATTTTGTCAAGTTCAACCTGTGCATCTGGACGAATATTGTATTTGTTCAAATCAAAGTTGATTGGATTTATTTGCACTAATTGCGCCAAATCTGTAACTTCTTTATCCAATTTCAATCCACCATCTAATATATTATGAACGTTAATTACACCTGGCTCTGTGATTTTATGATTAAATGTAACTGTCTTTGGGAAGTACCCTTCTTTTACCAACTGAATATTATATGACAATCGATCATCGATACTCTTCCCTGTAATTCCTTTCAAGAAATCACCTGTTTCACCCGTAGTCACATTTCCAAACTCTTCTCCAGAAAAATTATCCAAAACAATCATACTTACACCTTCTATCGGCTCGTTTGTTTTAGCGTCTGTAACTAATGCGTATAAAGCTAAACCTGGGTCTTTTTCTAATGCCACATCCTTTTCTAACACTTCAACGTCATTTGGCAGGTTTTTAGTCGTAAAAGAAGCGCTGTTATCAAAATAATCATCCTTCATCGCGGCGATGGTGTAATCGAAATCTGGTTCAACAC
>JBFHHS010000208.1:0-5045 GCA_041596895.1 Crocinitomicaceae bacterium
GCTTCAATGGGAATGAATCCTGAGCTTTTGGGTCGTCATCCTTTTCCCGGCCCAGGATTAGGTATCCGTATTCTCGGAGAGGTAACTGCAGAAAAGGTTAGAATTCTTCAGGAGGTTGATCATATTTTTATTTCGGGACTTAAAGAAGATGGTTTGTACGACGATGTTTGGCAGGCAGGAGCAATATTTCTACCGGTTCAGTCCGTTGGGGTAATGGGAGATGAGCGTACTTATGAAAATGCTGTAGCACTTAGAGCTGTAAGTTCAACTGATGGAATGACTGCCGACTGGTGCCATTTGCCTTATGAGTTTTTAGCTAAGGTGTCTAATAAGATTATTAATCAGGTTAAAGGGATAAATAGAGTGACATATGATATTAGCTCTAAACCACCTGCAACGATCGAGTGGGAGTAATCTCATTAATTGGCACAAGGATTGTAAAATCAATTCCGTAATTTTGAACTATGCGTAATATTCTGATATTTATTTTAATCAGCTGTTCTTTTGTTGCCTTCGGTCAGCCGGGAGTTGCTAATGTTGTGGAAGAAAATGGACAACGTTTTTATCAACATAAAGTCGAAGCGGGAAACACACTTTGGGGGCTCCAACGTATGTATAATGTACCTGTAGACGAAATCTTAAGTAAAAATCCATCGTTAAAAGATGGGTTGAAAGTTGGTCAGGTTGTTCTTATTCCTGCAGGAGAAGTTGAGTCTAAAGAAATGATCACAGAAGATTATAAGGTTAAGAAAAAGGAAACGCTATATGGACTTTCTAAGAAGTTTGGTATTTCTGTTGATGAACTCATTGCTTTGAATCCAGAGCTTTCGCAAGGGTTGAAAAAAGGTCAGGTTATAAAGGTGCCAGGTGACGGCATTCCCGACGTAGAGGAGGAGGATGTTGTAGAAGAGGAGTTCTCGGAATCCGCAAACCCTTTTGTAATTGATACTATAACGACGGATGGTGTTCGAGAGGAAGTAACTATTTCATTTAGTGATTCAACAGTAAATCACACTGTTATGGCGCATGAAACTATGTATAGTATCTCGAAACGATTTATGGTTACGATTGCGGACTTGATGAAACTGAATAATTTAACTTCAACTTCTTTGCACGAAGGACAGGTGCTGATTATTCCTGTTAAGAAAGAACGAATTGAAAAAGTCGATATTGGAACTATTACTGAAGAATATGATCCTGAAAGTGATGCGCCAATTGATTTTGAAGTTAAAGAGGAGTATAAGGTTGCTGTCTTGCTACCATTCCACTTGGATTATACTTCTGGTTATTCTGAATATTTGTCCGATATGTCGGCGCAGTTTTATATGGGAGCTTCAAGTGCATTAGACACCCTGAAAAAGCAAGGGTTGAATGCGAAATTTTATTTCTTTGATACTAAAAATGATTCTGCTTCCGTGATGAAAGTATTAAAAGACCCTAAATTCGAAGGGGTTGATTTGGTGATTGGACCATTGATTTCAAATAATATGAATTTGGTTGCAGAGTACTGTAAGCAAAATAAAGTGAGAATGGTAACTCCTGTTTCTTCCGATGCTAATCTGCTTAAGGATAATCGTTTGGTATATGCTAGTGTTGCAACTAACATCTCATTAATGAACGGATTAGCACGTTATATGCTTCAAAATAACTCGAATGATAATATCATTTTGATTAAACCAAATGACGCAAAAAGTTTGCCATTGTATGAAGCGTTTCGCAAGACTTTCGTGGAGACTGAATTTTCAGGTAATCGGCCAAATTTAATTGAAACTACAATTGATGGATTCAATACGTATATAAAACGTGGAGTTAATACAAGGTTTGTTGTGCCTACAACTGATCGTAGTACAGCGATGAAGTTTATGAACAACCTTAATAGGTCGTCTTTTAGATCGAAAGCTGATGATTTGTTTGTCTATGGGACGAAGGAATGGTTAAACTTTACCGATATTAATAATGTGTATAAAAACAAATATAACTTCCATTTCGTTAGTTCTAATATGGACGATTATTATACAGATTTAGCTATCGATGTCAATCGTGCTTTTCGTACTAAGTACAAAACCGACATGTCTAAACTTTCTATGCAAGCATATGATGTTGTGTTGTATTATTGTAGCGCTTTTTTCTTGAATGGTAAGAAACAACACCTTCTTATGAACGATTTTAATATGGTTCAGGTTTCCGAGAAAGATGGATATGAAAATTCTAAAATTTTCTTGATAGAACAGGAGGAGTTTGAGTTAATAAAGTCTGGTGAGTTTAAATAGCTTTTCAATAGTTTTTTGACTTTTTCAACAATTTCGACGGTTATTGTGAACAATTTTTCACAAGATAAAGTGTAAAAAAGGCAACCCTTTGATTATCTTTACGTTCAACAACTAAACTAGAACTTAAACTATCATGGTCAAACTAACCACAATTTTGTGCTTTGTTGTATTTTCGTATTGTGTAAATGCCCAACAAAAACAAGATATTAACACCCGTATTAATAAGGTAGACAGCTCCACTCAGCCTTTTAAGTCAAAAAGTAACTCGGGGCACGTTTCAAAATCAGAACTAAATCAACCTGTAACAATATCTAAAAAAGCAGGTGAAGCTCAGGTAGTTCATGATAATACATATTATCAGAACGAAATAGCGAAGATTGATAATCACATAAATGCTATCAATACAAAAATAGCTTACGTTAATAATGATCCAGTCGAAAAATCGAATGCTATCGCGAGTGGTTGGTTTGACGAAATGGAGCTTTATAAAACGAAGCTTAACACTCAAAAACAATTACTTCAAGGTAAACTAACTAAATAGACGGCTATGAGAAATTATGCAAAATTAATTGCACTAATAATAATCGTAGCACCATCTATTCTTAGAGCTCAAGGTGTTACATGTGCAGACATGGATCCAATTTGTACTGATGTTGGTGCAACTTTTACAGCGAATACTGGAACGACTTCAGAAGCAGGTAATGATTATGGGTGTTTGGCTACTCAACCTAACCCAAGTTGGTATTATTTCGAAGTTGCAACCAATGGAAATATCGATATGAGTTTGACGGCTCCTTCAGATATTGATTTTATTATTTGGGGACCTTACGCAAATTTAGCTGCTGCTCAAGCAGATTGTGGTTCTTTAGGAGGGAATGAAGTTGATTGTAGTTATTCATCTACAAATAATGAAACTCCTTCAATTCCGGGTGCAATTGCTGGTGAAGTATACATTATGCTTATTACCAATTATGCGAACATAACTCAGGATATTAGTTTAACTCAAACGGGCGGGACAGGTTCTACGGATTGTAGTATTGTCAATAATCCTCCGTGTTTTATGAGCTTCATGAATGCTACCGTGAGTGCCTGTGATCCAGCAACGGATAATTATCAAATCTCTGGTCAAATAGATTTTGAAGACCCTCCAGTTAGTGGTGACCTTATCGTTGAAGATTGTAATGGAAATCAAGTGGTGGTGGCGAGTGCTCCTTTCACAGTGAATGCTCAGGGTGAAGGTTCTGAGGCTTATGTTTTAGGGGGATTGCCTTCTACAGGATTGCCTTGTAATGTTTTTGCTTATTTCTCAGCTGATCCAACTTGTACCATGAGTATCGATTATACAGCTCCTATTTGTATTTGTAATTTTACTTATATTGAATACAATATTGGTGTCTGTGATGATGTTACAAATACGTTCGATATTACGGGTTCCGTAGAGTTTGAAAGTGCGCCTTCAACTGGAACGCTTACTATTACTGATTGCCTTGGGAATACACAAGTGTTCAACGCGCCTTTTACAAGTCCACAACCATACACTTTAGCGGGAATCACTCCAAATGGAACTACAAATTGTGCTATAACTGCAACGTTTAGCGATGATCCTGGGTGTACAATATCTACTGCAGGACTTGATCATCCGGCAAACTGCTCTTGTACTGTTGATGCTGGTTCTTTTAGTGTTAATGTTGTCGGAGAAACAAATACAACTTTTGAATTGTGTTTTGGTGATGTATTAACTGTTACTCCAAATGGAGATTTTAATCCTCCACCAGATTTAGGTGACGATGGTACGTTTAGCTATGACCCTGGAATGTGGTACTTAATTTATGATTGCCCTCCAACGCTACAAGCACCGGATAACATTTTTACTGACCCTTGTTTATTGGGAACTTGGAATACAACGGATCCTTTTGGTCCATGGATAATCGATAATGTATATGGGAACAATACTACGTATTATTTTGTGCCGGTTACGTTTTACGATTATATCAATGGGGTATTCTCTTATTATTGGGCAGGATTACCTTCTTGTTTTGATATGGGACCAACTTACCCAATCACCTTCTTAGAGCCTATTATTACCAATACTGTCGAAGATTGTTTCGCTGGAACTGCAACGACAACTTTGAATGGTGGTTCGCCAGCTTTTAATGGGTCTAATTTTAATATCGTCCCAGGTTCTTTACTTCCTACTACTGCAGTTTTTGATAATACAACATGTACGGAGGGCGGAACAATTACAATTTCAGGACTTTTGGATGGTGATAATTATTCGTTTGATGTTGTTGATGATAATAATTGTCCAGTGACAATTACTGGAACTTTTGTTGGGATGGAAGATGCAACTTTCAATTATGATTTTAAATATTGTCAAGATGATGCCGATCCAACAGCAAATATTACTGGTGTTGCAGGGGGGGATTTTACTTCTTCACCAGCAGGTTTAGTTTTCTTGAATACAAATACTGGTCTTATTGATCTTTCAGCTTCTACTCCTGGAATTTATACGGTGCAATATGAAAGTCCTGCTGCAACTTGTTGGGGAACTGAGACGTTTGTTTTGTCTATCAATGCTTTACCTGTTGTAACGGCTACTGAAGATAGTCCAATTTGTGATGATGGGGTTTCTACGATTAACTTAGGCGAAACTGGTGGAGAAGCGGATCTTTGGCTATGGACATCCAACGGTGCAGCTACATATGACTTTGATACTATTCAAAACCCTACAGTTACCGGAGCTTCAAATGGCGAGATCTTTACGGTAACTGGTAC
>JBFHHS010000209.1:0-5018 GCA_041596895.1 Crocinitomicaceae bacterium
GCTGTAATGTATGGTAGTGATGCGATTGGTGGAGTTATGGATTTTAGGTCTAAGGAAGCAAGGCTTTCAACCGATTCTCTGAATGCTTTGATTAAGACAAACTTGTTTACAAGGTATTCTACCTCAAGTAATGAGTCTACTACACATTTAGATTTTAATTATGGGAAAAATAAATGGGCGTTCATGACGGCAGCGACTTTCTCTAGATTTGGAGATTTGAAAGCTGGTACGTATGGAAATGACGCCTTTCTGAGACCAACTTTCCAAGAAACTATAAATGGTATTGATACTACTTTAATCAATTCAGATGACCGAGTACAGGTAGGTTCTGGTTATTGGCAAGCTAATGCAATTCAAAAAATACTCTTTAAGCCAAATGATAAATGGTCTTTTGATTATGGTTTCATTTTTTCGACTTCCTCCGACGCACCTCGTTATGATCGTTTAACATTGGATGCGAATAATGATGGTCAATTGGACAATGCTGAATGGTATTATGGTCCTCAACAATGGATGATGCACAAACTAACCGTGATTAATACTCCAGTACAGAATGTTATCTATGATCAAATGAGATTGACAACTGCGTATCAATTATACAAAGAAAGTCGCCATGATAGAAAGTCAGGTAAAGATGAAATTCGAAACAAGTATGAACGTGTAGACGCCTTTTCTTTGAATATTGACTTTGACAAGGAATTGAATACAAGAGCAAGTTTGTTCTATGGAATAGAAGGTGTTTTCAACCTTGTAGGATCGCAAGCCGATATGACTTCAATTATGGATGGGAGTAGTTACAAGATTAACTCAAGATATCCAGATGGATCACAATGGCAAACTTATGGGGCATACACAACATTGAGATATGCAATAAATGACAAGTGGATTATTAATACGGGACTTCGCTATACCTTGTATGATATTTCAGCAAAATTTGACACGACACTTTTTGCTTTCCCTGTTGCAGAAACAAAGATTTCAAATGGAGCACTTAATGGTAGTGTAGGGCTGGTATTTAATCCAAACGATAGAACACAAGTGTACATTAACGCCTCATCAGGGTTTAGAGCACCAAATATTGACGATGTCGGAAAGGTATTTGATTCAGAACCGGGCAAGGTAGTGGTGCCAAATGTCAATTTGAAACCGGAGTACGCGTATAGTACTGAACTTGGATTTATTAAAGCAATCAAAAATCGCGTGAAGTTAGATGGTGCTATTTATTACACCTATTTGAAAGATGCCTTAGCTCGATCAACGTATGAATTTAATGGGCAGGATAGTATTCTTTATGATGGTGTTTTGAGTCAGGTTCAAGCGATACAGAATGTTTCAAATGCATATGTGTATGGTGTGCAGGCGGGTATCGAGATTAACTTAGGAAAAGGGTTTAGTTTGAATAGCACCATTTCTTACCAAAAAGGATTTGAATACAACTTGGATAGTGCATCTTATTTCCCTAAGTCACATATTGCACCAACGTTTGGTAGGTCTTCTTTGACTTATAAGACGCGTCATTTAAGGATGGAGTTTTATGCCGTTTATCACGGAAGAATGAATGCAGATGATCTCCCACTAATTGAACGAGGAGACCAGTCTTATGCTAAGGATAATGACGGAAATTCGTTCACGCCAAATTGGTACACTCTGAATTTTAAAGCTACTTATTTTTTCAATAAGCACTTATCATTAAATGGGGGAGTTGAAAATATTACAGATCAATTGTATCGTACGTTCGGTTCAGGAATATCAGCTTCCGGAAGAAGCTTCAGTCTTTCCTTGAAAGCTACGTTCTAATTATTTTTGTGTGTAATACTTGTTCTGGTAATCGTTAAAAAACCAAAGTCGCTCTAATTCACCAGTTGATTCTATTTTTGGATTGATATTGTAAACGTCATTCGGTTCGTCATAAGTTACATCTTCCAGCTTTGCTTTATAAACGAGAATGTCTTTGGCAAGTGAATAGCTTCCAGGACCGTATTCTATGTGGTATGCAACTTTTTCGTCTGTGCCCAACCCATCAAAAACCATCGTCTCAAATGTTTGCATTGGAATTTTATTCATGACACTGAAATAACGACGAAATTTTGAGTTTCTAATTCTGAAGTCGACCATAATGTCTTTGTATGCTTCAGTTTTAATGTTCTCAAATGTTACAGCCAATTCTCCGTGAGGACTAGATGGAATTGGAATGGATGGTGTGATTTCCTTAGATGCTCCATCCATGTAGAAAATAAAGTTATAATTCCCTACATACCCCATTGCCGCTCGTTGCGCGATGTTCCCTTTTTCTATTGCCTTGTTTAAAGCAAAATCTAACCGGTTTACAGTAACGATATAATCTAAGCTATCATCTCCATTCAATTCTTCAGAATAGATCTTATATGTATACTTTTCAGTTGCAGGAATTTTTAAGTCTCCTTCAATTTGTCTAATTATCATTTCTTCAACTGTAGGTGATTTTTTCACCTTAGATGTTGAATGGTTTTCCGTGTTATCTTGCACTTGCTCTTCTGTACATGAGAATAAACCAACAAGTAGAATCAAAAAATAGAAATACTTCATAGTACACAAAGTTAATAGTTCTCTTGTAAAAATCTTCTAAATTCGCTGTATGGATATTTCTATTGAGCCAACTTGGAAAAAAGAACTGCAAAGTGAATTTAGTAAACCGTACTTTGAAAAATTAATTTCTTTTTTAAAAGAGGAACGGGTCAACCATGCTGATGGTATTTTTCCTCCAAAAGGGCTAACATTTCGAGCTTTTGAAGCCTGCCCATTCAACAAAGTAAAGGTGGTTATTATAGGTCAGGATCCATACCCGACTAAAGGGCATGCCCACGGTTTATGTTTTTCAGTCAACAGGGATGTATCACCATTACCAAAAAGTTTAAAGAATATTTTCAAAGAATTATCGAGTGATTTACAATTGCCAGAACGAACGTTAGGTGACTTGAACGATTGGGCGGAGCAAGGTGTTTTACTTTTGAATACTGTTTTGACCGTAAGGGAGGGGGAAGCGGATAGTCATTCTAAGAAAGGTTGGGAGCAATTTACTGATGCCGTAATCTCTTCGTTAAAGAAACAAAAAGGGCTGGTGTACATTCTGTGGGGTGGAAAGGCGCAGAAAAAAGCTGGTCAAATTAATCACGATTTAAATTGTATCATTGAAAGTCCTCACCCGTCTCCCTTGTCTTCTTATCGCGGTTTTTTTGGTTCGAAACCATTTACTCAAACCAATGAATATCTGGAACGAGTTGGGAAGAATCCAATTGTTTGGTGCTCGACGGAATAACTGTTTAGAATTGAAACCAATATTGCACTGATTTCATTTTGCTTTTTCGTAACTTCGCCTCGATGAAATTTGAAAATGATTTAGTTCTTAGAGCAGCCCGTGGTGAGGATATCGAAAGATACCCTGTTTGGCTGATGAGACAAGCCGGAAGAATACTTCCAGAATATAGAGCCGTTAGAGGTGCTCTTAGTGGATTTAAAGAATTAGTTGAAACACCAGAACGTGCCGCTGAGGTTACGGTTCAACCAGTTGATTTACTAGGTGTAGACGCAGCGATTATTTTTTCTGATATCCTTGTTGTTCCTGAGGCAATGGGATTAGAATATCAAATGATTGAGAAGAAAGGCCCTTGGTTTGAAAAGACGATTCGTTCGATGGATGAGTTAATCTATGCACAGACGGATTTTGATATTGAAGATCGTTTAGGTTATGTAACGGAAGCAATTTCAATCACTAATAAAGAACTGAACGGACGTGTTCCATTGATTGGTTTTGCGGGAGCTCCTTGGACAATTTTCTGTTATATGACAGAGGGCCAAGGTTCAAAAACGTTTTCTGAGTCGCGTAAAATATTATTCACAAATCCAACTTTGGCACATGAGTTGCTTAATCGTATAACGGAAGTGACAATTAAGTATTTGAAGGCTCAAATTAAAGCAGGTGCACATATGGTGCAAGTTTTTGATTCTTGGGCTGGAATTCTTGGAAAAGAACAATATGCTGAATTTGGATTGAAATACATGGATAGAATTGCAAAAGCAATCACTGAAGTGCCTGTTACTCTTTTTGCAAAAGGAGCTTACAACTCAGTGAACGAATTGGCAGCATTGGATTGCAATACTATTGGAGTTGACTGGAATATGAGAATGGATGAAATTCGAAATTCAGTTGGCGAAACAAGAACGTTACAAGGTAATTTAGATCCATGTGTCTTATATTCATCACATTCCGAAGTGGAACGACTGACAAATAATATGTTAGATTCTTTTAAAAGTAAAAGACATATTGTTAATTTAGGCCATGGTGTTTATCCAGATGTCGATCCAGAAAAGGTTAAAACATTTATTAAAACAGTAAAAAATTATGAAATTAAGTACTAATACGATTAAATTAATATCGACGTTCACTTTTAGTGTATTGTCTGTGTTGTCATTTGGTCAAGACGAAGAGAATTTAGTTACTAATCCAAGTTTCGAGTCCGTTGGAAAGAATCCTAAGCGATTAGGTTCAATCGAAAATGCAACAGGTTGGGGTTCACCAACAGGTGTAAGGGCTGATTTGTTTACTGATAGTAAAGTTCCGGACATCGCTGTTCCTGTTAATGTTTATGGGAAGGAAGATGCGAAAGAAGGGGAGAATTATGCTGGTATTGTGGCGTATTCTTATGGAAATAAAATGCCACGTTCTTATGTGATGTCAAAATTGGAGGCTCCACTTAAGAAAGGAATGAGATATTGCGTGAAATTCAATGTTTCATTAGCTGAGGCTTCTAAATATGCCGTAAATAACATCGGTGCAAAGTTGAGTAAGAAACCTTTCGGGATGGATGTGAAAGTTTCTATCATCGAAGAACCATCGTTATTGCATTTTGATAATGATCAAAAAATAATGAGTGCTAGATACAATTGGACAGAAATCTGTGGAGTTGTAGAAGCGGAAGGTGGAGAAAAATATATCACGTTGGGTAATTTTATTTCGGATGATGATACAAAGTCAGTTCGAA
>JBFHHS010000210.1:0-4934 GCA_041596895.1 Crocinitomicaceae bacterium
AAAACTAAAGAACAACTTCGCGAACAAGTTCGGCATGTAATACTTGTAATGTGGTTTATCCATATTTGAATTACGAACTGCAAAACCAACTACTACAATTATTATTAACCAGAGTATGGCGGGCAATATATCTAGAAGAGTAAAGTAATCCTTTTGCACGTGTAGTATCCGTTTGTCGTAATCTACGAATTTACATTTCTGGAATTAGATTAGCTAGTAAATGCCTTTTGAATTATGTTTTCTAACCGAAAGGTGTATTAGATTGCATACCTATTCACTCGTGATGATACGGTTCGCCTTTTAAAATTGTAAATCCACGATAGATTTGCTCTAAGAAAAATAACCGAACCATTTGATGTGAAAACGTCATTTTGGAAAGGCTAATTTTATTTGTTGCTTTTGCGTAAACTTCGTCTGAAAAACCATAAGCGCCACCGACGACAAACGCAATCCCTTTGCCTCCTGAATTGAATTTTTTCTGTAAAAAATTACTGAATTCAATTGAACTGTGCTGTTTTCCTCGTTCATCCAATAGGATAATTGCTTCTCCTGGCTTTATTTGGTTAAGTATGAGATGGCCTTCTTGCTGTTTGATTTGATCTTCACTTAATTTTTTTGCGTTTTTTAACTCGGGAATTTCTATTTTTTCAACAGGAGTGTAATGCTTTAGTCGCTTTAAATACTCTTGCTCTCCTTCCTTTAAAAATGGCTTGACTGTTTTGCCAACACAAATCAACTTAATTTTCATGTCCCGAAGATAGTGTAAATAGGTTGATAACTTCTGAGAATAAGGCGTTGTTTTTCGGCACTATGTTTGTATATTGCTACACGCTAACGAAACAAATTATGAGTTTACTATATACATTTTTAACAACTATTATCTTGTCTTTGAGCGTGACAAGTGACGTTCCATACGCTGAATTAGAACGGGCATTCGAATCAAATGATGCACATGCCATTTCGATGATGGGAAAAAGTAAAGTTCTTATTAATGTACTTGGGAAAGAAGGTGTGTATAGTCAATCTCAGGCTAGTTTGGTTTTAAAGGATTTCTTTAATCGCAAACCTGGCTCTAGTTTTAACTTCTTTTTTAAAGGTCAAGAGTCTTCGGATGGTACCTTTGCTATTGGAAATTATAAAAGCCAAAGTGGTGACTTTCGAGTTACAATTCACTTCAAGAAAATAAACGACGATTTTAAAATAGAAAGTCTAACGATTGAAGCTTCTTAAGGGGACGTATGATCTAGATTTTCTTTTCCAACAACTTATTTCAATATAATGATTGACGAAATTATTCAAAATGCGCTCCGTGAAGATATCGGAGATGGTGACCATTCTACACTTTCGTGTGTGCCAGAAAATGCAACAGGTGTTGCGAAGCTTATTGTAAAAGGTGATGGGGTAATGGCAGGAATTGAATTGGCGAAACGAATTTTTGAAATTTTCGACCCTTCGCTAGAGGTAACGACGTTTATTAATGATGGTGATGCAATTAAATATGGTGATATCGCATTTGAGGTAAAAGGAAGTTCAAGGTCTATCTTAAGTACGGAGCGATTGGTGTTGAATTTCATGCAAAGAATGAGCGGTATCGCTACTCAAACTAATAAGATTGTTAAACTCATTGAAGGAACTGAGGTAAAGTTGTTGGACACGAGAAAAACGACTCCAGGCGTCCGTTATATGGAGAAATGGGCCGTTAGAATTGGTGGTGGATACAATCATAGGTTTGCGCTTTATGATATGATTATGTTGAAAGACAATCATGTGGATTATGCTGGAGGCGTAAGACCTGCAATCGAACGTGCAAATGCTTATTTGAAAGAGACAGGACGCGATTTGAAAATTGAGATTGAAGTCCGAAATGAAACGGAACTCGCAGAAGCAATTGAGGTTGGAAACGTTGACCGTATTATGTTGGATAATTTCACGCCAGAACGCATTGTTGAAGCGTTAAAAACGATTCCCGAAAAGTTTGAAGTGGAGGCTTCTGGAGGAATAACTATTGATACCATTCGAGCGTTTGCTGAAACTGGAGTTGATTTTATCTCTGTTGGAGCATTAACGCATAGTTTCAAAAGTTTAGATATGTCGCTTAAGGCAAAGTACAACTAATCGTCACGATCTAATAAGTCACTATTTTTGTTATTTGGTTCTGCCAGTTTTTCTGGTAATACGAATGAAATTCCAAGTATTGCAATGCCGGAAACGACAATGTATGTTCCATATGGGTAATGCAGTAAAATGAAGTTTAGTCCTACAAACAAAACAATACTGCCAGTCCAATAGAGAAAGTTGAACAATGGTCCATGTTTACCACTTCGAAACGATAGTAAATTAAGTATCAACCCAATTGCGCCAGCAATGATAAATATTGTTCTTGCTAAACTCATTGAAATGTATTGCCGACCAACCCCTCCAAATAAAACAATTGCCATTAAAAAAGCAATCGCAAAGGCAATTCCTGAATATCGTTTTAAATCCATGTCTCAATGTAGCGCATTTTTTCTTGATTGTCACATTGTGTTTTGTTAATTTTAAATTCAATCAATAATTTAAGGAGAATATGGCATATATCATATTTGGAATTGTAATGTTGCATTTAGTGGCTGGAATCATCTATTTGATGTATAAGATGACGAAGAAGGATTGAGTTATTAGATAATTTCCCTAACTTTAGAGTAACCAATAAATTTATTATGAAATTAAAAGTGATTAGTGCATTCTGCATCGGAATGTTAATGGTTTCTTGTTCTTCGGAAGGAGCTGAGGAAATTGTAGATGAGAATGTTGTCGAAGTGTCTACTGAATTGACGGAAAAATTAGAGGCAGAACAAGAGTTGAATGAGCAAGCGCATCAATTGAATGATGACTTGGATCAATTTATGAACGAATTAGAGCAGTAAGATGAAGAAGATAATGTTAGTTGTAGCACTATTGAGTGCGTATGGAGTAAATGCTCAGTCGTTTTCAGATCAAACGAAAAAATTAGAAACTGAAGCGAAAAAACAATACCAAGAGAATAAACCTGAAATAGACCAGGCTGTTAAAGAAGTCGGGGAGAAGGTAGAAGTGATGGCTAAAGATAAACTTGAGGACATCAAAGAAAATCGTGCTGAAAAGAAAGAGGCCAAAGCAGCTGAGCAAGCTGTGAAAAATGATGCGACGAACGTCGTTTCTAAGGTTGAACCTCCAAAGTCTGACGCTGAAGCCGAAGCTGCAATTGCAGAAACGCATGCAGATACTGAAGCAGAGGTCGAAAAAGCCAATGGTAAATTAACTGCAGCCAAAGAAAAGTTGGAGCAGATGTATAAAGACGGGAAAATTTCTGTTGGAGATTACGAATTGAAAAAAGAAACGTTAGATAAACTGACTGAGCAAGCAAAGTCATTATCAAGTTCATTGATTAAATAAGATTGACGAATATTCGTGAGGAATGGAAGGGCTTAGCTCTTCCATTTTTTGTTTGTTACCAGCTTTATGTCCAGTAAGAAGTCAATGTCTTCTTCAATTTTGTTGCCAATAACAATTACATTGGCTCCAGATTCTTTTAAAGATTCAATCTCCGAAATACTTCGAATACCTCCGCCAACTATAATGGGTTGCTTTAATTGGTTCAACTCTTGAATGACATTGTCGGGCACGTGGTTAAGAGCACCGCTTCCTGCATCAACATATATTATTTTCTTTCCTTGTAAAATACCCGCCTTTGCAGTATTTAATATGATACTTAATTTGTCTGATGGTATCGGGGTGGTTTGGCTGACATATGCCACGGACGATTTTGTTCCACCGTCTATTAATATATATGCGGTTGGGATCACTTCAATTTCCATGTCATAAACTTCATCTGCAGATTGCACATGGTGACCGATTAAAAAATCAGGATTTCGTCCTGAAATTAAACTTAGGTATAATAGCGCGTCAGCTTCTTTCGAGATTTGATGTGATGCACCAGGGAAAAGTACGATTGGGATGTTAGAATTTTCCTTTAAGTAGCTTACAACAAATTCAAATTGATTTCGTGTTACGGTACTTCCACCGACAAAAAAGAAATCAACTTCGGCAAATTCGGCCTTTTCAATAAGCGAATTAATTTGTTCCGGTTTGTTTGATTTGTCCGGGTCAATTAAAACTGCAATTTGTCCTTTTCGAGATTGAATTAAATTATATGTTTCTGTAGTGCTCAACAATAGCCTCTGTATTTATAGATATTATAGTGTTGTTATGTTCAAATATATTCAATTTAACCGAAATGCTGTGGTCACTGTTTATTATAGTACCCGACCAATGGGTGTCGCTCGTTCGGTTAAGAAGCAATTCAGATTTGAAATGAATTTTTTTTCTTCCAGCAAGTTTATATAAAGCCTCCTTGGCTGACCAAATTTTACAGACTTCGATAATATTGTCAATATTAAATTGCTTTTTTTCTTCTTCAGATAAAAACTTATGCATTATGGTTTTAACATTGGGGCGGATTGATTCTAGATCTAATCCTATTTTATAGTCTGAATTGATGGCGAGACCAACCTGGTTTGTAGAATGACTTATTGAAATAAAACCTTCATCGTCAATATAGGGTGCTCCATGAGGATCGTAATGGATGTGCTGAAATCCAATTGTTCTATGTCGAAGGATGCGAGTGGCCATGAATTCGCGTCTGCGACGAATGTGTTTAAATGAAAGTAGACGTTGCTTCTCCAAATCAGTTAAGTACTCCATATAATTCGAAGGGTCGAAGTTGTTATAAGAGCACAGGTGTATTTGCGTTCCATGTACAAGAAGTTCCTCAAAATTGAATTCTTTCATAGGGACAATAATACGAAAGAACTTTTTGAATGTAATTTATTAGACGTGTATAAATGGATTTTAAATTGGATGAAAGGTTATTCTTTGTTGTAAGTATTCTCACTATGTTTGTTAATGAAAGTTAA
>JBFHHS010000211.1:0-4772 GCA_041596895.1 Crocinitomicaceae bacterium
GTATTTCTCCATTTGATTCAAATGCAAAGAGACATACTTCATTTGCTTCCGTTTATGTTTATCCTCTTGTCGACGATACAATTGAAATTCATGTCAATCCTGCAGATGTTACATGGGAAACATTTAGGTCGGGAGGTGCTGGTGGACAGAACGTGAATAAGGTTGAAACAGCCGTTCGCTTAAGGCACGCTCCTTCAGGTATTATTATTGAAAATTCGGAGTCTCGTTCTCAATTAGGCAATAAAGAAAAAGCGATGCAATTATTGAAATCGCAATTATACGAAATCGAATACCGTTCTAGAATGGAAGCTAGAGACGAAATAGAATCAAGCAAGAAGAAAATAGAGTGGGGGTCGCAAATTCGAAATTATGTGATGCACCCATATAAATTAGTTAAAGATGTTCGCACAGGACATGAAACAGGAAATGTAGATGCCGTAATGGATGGTGATTTGGATAAATTTCTAAAAGCCTACTTAATGACATCTGGAAATTAAAGTTATGTCAGATAAATATATAGTTTACCATAATCCACGTTGTTCTAAAAGCAGAATGGCTGTAGAGTATTTAACAAATGAAGGGAAATCAATTGAAATTGTCGAATATCTCAAAGAAATTCCAAGTAAAAAGGAATTGACAGACATTTTGAAAAAATTAAATATTCCTGCAGAAAAACTAATTCGTAAAGGTGAATCTGACTATAAAGCGAATTTTAAGGGTAAGGATTTGTCTGATGCTCAATGGATTGATGCGATGATTCAATTTCCAAAGTTAATTGAACGACCTATTGTTATTAAAGAGGGTAAGGCAGTAATTGCTCGACCAACAGAGCGAATTGTTGATTTGGATTGATATTTGTTTAGAACGGGTCAGAGTTAATACTTTAATTAGCTATATTTGCGGTCGCCAAATTAACAGCGACAAATTAGAACATGAATATAAATACCATTTACCTTAGACCAGAGTCGGAATTTTCGACATTTATTGCAACTTGGGCTTCGAAACTTGGAATTCAGACTGCTGAGTATGATGATAAGGGCGAAGACTTAGGTGCAGAAGGGTTGTTGTTAATTAATGCGAATCAAGATATCGAGAAGGATATAGAGGATTTGCACAATCAATTTTATAAAAAGCATTATCCAACACAAAAAATTGACGTTAACGGAACTTTACAAGTGGCTGTTTCCAATTTTAATATTTGGATGAAAAATTTTAAGTGTCAAGAGATTCTAATTTTAGGCTCTGATAACTTAGTTAAGAACGATAATTTAGAACGCTTTTTTGACACCTTGGAAGCCAAGGTTAATTCATAGGCATAACGTCTTCTGGACTTTCTTCTAAACCAGAATCTACAGGTTCCCATAATTCAATACGGTTGCCATCAGGGTCTTCTATGTGTAAGAATTTTCCGTAACTAAATGACTCTAATTCATCCACGATCTTAACTTCTTTTTCGATGAGTTGTTTTTGGAAGGAAACGAGGTCGTCTACACGAAAGTTAATCATTGCTTGTTGTGATTCAGCTCCAAAATAATCCGAGTTCGCGTCAAATGTGCCTAATTGTAAGTGTCCTTTTTTTCGATTTTCACCATTGAACTCGAATAAAACGCCGTAATCGTTTGTCGTCATTCCCAATACATCTCGATACCACAATTTCATTGCAGTTGGATCTTTATACTTAAAAAATATTCCGCCTATTCCAATAACTTTCGCCATAAAACAATTTTTAATTTAAAGCTAATGAATTTCTTCAAGTTGAGGTTGTTCTTTTAAGGCTGGAATTTCAATTTCATTTCGGTAGATATCTTCAAGAACTTCTCTTTTTCTTACCAGATGTGCTTTTCCGTTATAAATTAACACCTCCGCAGGTCGTAATCGGGAATTGTATTGATTACTCATTGAGAAACCATAGGCACCTGCATTGTGAATGCTTAAAATATCGCCTTCACGGACTTCATTAAGTAAACGATCATACCCGAAAGTGTCACTCTCGCAAATGTTACCCACAATAGAGTAAAGTTTTTGCTCTCCACCTGGGTTAGAAATGTTTTCGATGGTATGGTAAGCGTTGTACAGCATTGGTCGCAATAAATGATTTTGACCGCTATTAACACCCACGAATACCGTTGAAGTTGTTTGTTTTACAACGTTTGTTTTTACTATGAATTGTCCGCTTTCACTAACAAGATATTTTCCGGGTTCAAACCATAATTCGATTTCTCGACCGTATGTTTTGCAAAATTCTTGAAACGAGGCTGTTATTTTTCGACCTATTTTTTCTACATCAGTACACATGTCACCTTCTTTGTAGGCAACTTTAAAACCGCTTCCGAAATCCATAAAGTCTAATTCGGGAAAATGGTTCGCTGCGTCGTAAAGAAGTTCTGCTCCTCGAAGGAAAACATCGGCGTCTAGAATGTCACTTCCCGTGTGCATGTGCAATCCAATGATTTTCATTTCATGCGCTTCAACAATACGTAGAACATGTCGCAACTGATGGATCGAAATACCAAATTTTGAATCGATATGACCTACTGAAATATTTGAGTTTCCTCCTGCCATGATGTGCGGGTTAATTCGAATGCAACAACTGACGCTGTTTCCATATTTTAAGCCGAATTTTTCGAGCATCGATATGTTGTCAAGATTGATGCAAACACCTAATTCTACAGCTGCTTCAATTTCATCAAAACCGACACAATTTGGTGTATACATAATTTTATCTGGAGTGAATCCAGCTCGAATTCCTAACTGAATTTCTTCTAACGACACTGCATCTAAGCCCGCACCTTCATTCTTTAACAAACGTAAAATATTCACGTTACTTAATGCTTTTAAAGCATAATGAAGTTTTACGTTTAAAGGTTCGAATGATTTATGTAACTTTCTATATTGCTCAATTGTTTTATTGGCGTCATATACATAAGTTGGTGTTCCAAACTCTTCGGCAATGTTTAATAAGTCGTTTCGTTTCATTTCAATTATATTGGAGGGCAAAACTAGGGAATATATAATTACAAACACAAAGTTAAATAATAAATAAAACGTTAAATAAATAACAATTGCAGATTGAACGATTTTCTTTTTGCGATGTAAACAAAATAAAAGCACTATGAAAAAAGTATATCTATTGTTATTGTTTATTCCATTTTTTGGAATGGGTCAAGCTATAAATGATCAAGTTGTTTCGTCTAATATCGACGAGGTTAAGTTGTATTTAACGGCAGGCCAGATGACGCATAATCAACGTGTAGAATTGCGTCAAGGAAGAAATAAATTAAAATTTTCCGGGATTTCCGCTTATGCAGACCCAGCTTCGATACAGTTTACTGGTGATGGAGATTATCGTCTTGTATCCGTTTCAACAGAAATGGATTTTTTGGCTGCAGAGGAATTTAATCCGCGTATCTCTACCCTAAAGGATAGCTTAGAGTTCTTGAAGGATAAATTGCAGAATGTAAATGATGAATTGAATGCATATTACGCTGAGCAAGGAGTGCTTAATTCAAATAAATCATTGGGGGGTAAAAATGAAACATTGACGGTTACGCAAATTAAAGAAGCTGCTGAATTCTTTAGAACACGTACTTTGGCTATCAATAAGGCAATTACTAAACTGAAAAAGGAAAAACATTCGCTAGATGCATTGATCGAAAGTACGAGATTTCAATTGGTTGAATTAAATTACAATGAAAATCAACGAAGTAATCAAGTTATAGTTTTAGTTGATTGTGATAAGGCTATGTCAATTAATACAACATTGAAATATTTAGTGTCCGATTGTGGTTGGGCCGCAACTTATGATTTGTCTGCAATAGATATCAATCAAAAAATCAATTTAAAATACAAAGCACAAGTTTACAATAACACTGGGAATTTATGGGAAAATGTGGATTTGACGCTTTCTACTGGAGATCCAAAACTATCTGCTGCTCACCCTGAGTTATCTCCATGGTATTTGAACTATTCTAATGTAGCCCAAATTCAAGGGAAGAAGTATTATAAGCCTCAAGCAAATAGAGATGATTACCGCGAGGAAGCTATATCGAGTATAAATATTGCTAATCAGCGCGCTTACGATAACTATTATATCGGAGATGAAAAGACAGTATTCGAGAATAATTTTCAAATGAACTCTGTGAAATTGACTACTTCTCAAAATGTGGGGAATTCAAATGTGCAAATGCGAAGTATTGATATCTCAGAATTAACCACAGAGTTTGTAATCGCGAACAAATTTACGTGTCCCACTGATGCCAAGCCCTATATAGTAAATGTGAAGGAGATGGATCTTGACGCTTCATTTTCTCACATTACGGTTCCAAAATTAGATCGTTCAGCATTTTTAATGGCAAATATTGTTGGATGGCAGGATTTAGAATTGATACCGGGTCCAACAAATGTTTATTTCGGAGGTGTTTATGTTGGGGTTTCACAAATTGATACACGCGATGTTTCAGACACATTAAGTCTTTCATTTGGTCGAGATAATAAGGTTGTGGTAATGCGTAAATTGAAACAAGAATTGTCTAGTAAGAAAGTGCTGGGGAATTCAAGAAAGGATTCTTATTCGTATGAGATTGCTATTAGAAACAACCGTTCTGTGCCGATCAATATAGAAGTTTATGATCAGGTTCCAATCTCTAAAAACAGTGATATTTCAGTCTATATTGATGAATTGTCTGATGGGAAAAACGACTTAGAAACAGGAGAGGTAAGTTGGAAGTTAAACGTTTCATCAGGACAAGTTCAAGCTAAGGAAATTGGCTATA
>JBFHHS010000212.1:0-4772 GCA_041596895.1 Crocinitomicaceae bacterium
TACGACTATTGTATTCTGATCAATGACGATTTTGGCCCGGTTTATTTTAATATTGCAAATGCCTTTTTGGCAAAAGAAAAGTTCACAAAAGCGATAGAACATTTTCACAAGTGTATCGAACTGGATGGCGATGATCCTGTTGCGTTATGTTATATCGGTGAATGTCACGAACAGTTAGATGAATTAGAGCTGGCAAAGATTTTTTATAAACGTAGTTTGGAGCTCGCTCCATTATTACCCGACGCTTGGTTAGGTCTAGGGATCATTGAAGATTTAGAGGGCAATACACGTGAAGGAATCACTTTGATTAAGAAGGCTAGCGAATTGGATCCTGAAAATGCTGGAATCTATCATGTGTTGGCTGGGGCTTATGAGAAAATTGAAGCATTCGACGAGGCGGATGAAAACTATCAAATGGCGCTCGCAATAGATCCTAACGATGAAGAATGTTTAGTAAACTATATTGGTTTATTAAAAAAAGAATCCATTCAAAGTGCTCTGGATTACCTAATGTCGTTTGAAAGGCTAAACCAGGACAATAAAATATTACATGTAATTAAGGTGAGTGTTTTATGGAGTTTAGGCAACAAAACAGAAGCAGTACATTTATTTAAGGAATGTATCGAAATAAACAAATTAAAAGCAATGGAACTATTTGAAATAGACCCAAGCTTGAAATCCGTGCCAGAATTAGTACTTTTGGCAGATAATTAGACAGAAAATGAATTTTGAATTAAGTTATATACCTGAGCGTACATCAAAACCAAGAAAATCAGGAGTTACAATGATGATGGATAAAGGTCTTTCCATGAGGGAAGTAGAAAACTTTATCGAAGCTTCAGGTCATTTAACAGATGTGGTAAAGTTTGGATTTGGAACGTCGTTCGTTACACAGAATTTACAGGACAAAATCAATTTATACAAAGAAGCAGGGATTCGTCCTTATTTTGGAGGGACCTTGTTTGAAGCTTTCTACGCACGTGGAATGGTCAAAGAATACCTTCAAACAATTGATAAATTTGGATTGGATTTAGCAGAGGTTTCTGATGGTTCGATTATTATTAATCATGATGAAAAATGTGAATTGATTCACTCCATGTCAAAAGACAGAACGGTAATGTCTGAGGTTGGTTCGAAAGATTCTGGAATCATTGTTTCTCCAGCAAAATGGATTAAAATGATGTCAACGGAGCTTGAAGCAGGTTCATGGAAAGTTATTGCAGAAGGACGTGAGTCTGGAAATGTTGGTGTTTTTAGACCGAATGGAACTGCACACACCTTATTAATTAATCGAATTATTGCTAAAGTAAATCCTGATGATATTCTATGGGAAGCTCCTAAGAAAACACAGCAGGTTTGGTTTATCAAATTATTTGGTCACAATGTGAATTTGGGTAACATTGCTCATAATGAAATGATTCCATTGGAATGCCTGAGGTTAGGTTTGAGAGGGGATACATTCTTTGATTTTCTACCAGCGGATTACGCAGAGCGTTTGAAGCAAGTGAATGATGAGGATGCAATCGAAGAAGACGAAGATTAATCTTCATGTCGCTGCATAAGCAAAAAGAAATTACAGGTCACGCTGGCGCAGTTTATTGCTGTGCCAGTAAAGACAATTTTATTTATACAGGTAGTGCTGATAAATATGTTACTCGTTGGAAAATCGACGAGGGAATTCAAGATAAATTCGCAATTAAGTTTGAACAGAGCATTTATGCGCTATGTTTAACCAATAATAACCTCTTGGTTGTTGGTTTGGCTAATGGAAACCTCCATTTTTTTAATCTTGATACACGAAAGGAATTAAAGTTTTACACGCAACATACACAGGCAATTTTTTCTATTGCTTACAATTCAATCAAGGAACAGCTATACGTCACAGACGCTGAAGGAAATTTATCTGTTTGGCTAGCGGATGGGAGTAAATTGATAATTTATTTGCCCCTGGATTGTGGGAAGGTGCGATCTATCGATGTAGGTCAAGATGGTAATCACTTCGTTTTAGCCTGTCAAGATGGAACAATTCGTGTTTTTGAATCGGAATATTTTAATGAAATTGTAACCATTGATGGTCATAATGGTGGTGCAACCTCTGTACTTTTTCATCCGTTGAATAAAAATCAACTTATTTCAGGGGGGAAAGATGCTCTGTTAAAATTGTGGGATTGGAAAACAGGAGAAGAGCTAAAGTCAATTGTTGCCCATACTTATGCAATTTATGCAATTGTTGCAATAAATAATGGCAAAACCATAGTAACAGCAAGTCGCGATAAACATGTGAAAGAATGGACTTCTGAATTAGCTATCATTAAACGACTAGATCGAAAGTTAGGCGGTCATCAACATTCTGTAAATGATTTAACAGTGATTAATGAAGATTGTGTGGCAAGTTGCTCAGATGACAAGCGTATTATTTTGTGGGAATTATAAGTATGACACAAAAAAAAGGACTTAAAAAGTCCTTTTTTCTGATTTAACTATTGGTTTTGCAAATATTTCAGCCGTTGTAAATAGGTTTATTACATTTAAACAAAACTCAATTTTTAGTTTAAGAAAATTGATGTTGTTTTGTTCGTTTTAGTTGTCTGAAAAAATTATTACGTACGAATATAAACATTTTTCCGAAACACAATGCAGTTATACTAAAAAAATAATCACTTATACAGAAGAGTGATTTCTGGGTTATTTTGCTGGCGAACCATCCATTAAGTTCGAAATAACACGTGTTTTAGGAAATTGGGAGAGTATTATTTTAATAAAAACAGTAATTGGAATTGACATGATTAATCCTGGGATTCCCCAAATATATCCCCAAAACATCAACATGATTAATACAGTTATCACGTTTATAGAGAAAGTTTTCCCCATAAAAACCGGTTCAAGAATTCCCCCCATCAATACTTGCACACCAGAAATTACCAGTATGAAAAATAATAAGGTTCCTGTCGTGTCAATTTCTACTATAGCAAATAAGGTCAACAGTACAACTGATATAACGGATCCAACCATTTGTACAAAGTTGATTACAAAGGCAAAAAGACCCCAGAAAATAGGGAAACTAACATCAAATGCAATACAAGCCAAGGTGAATCCTACTCCTGTAAGCAAACTGATGATGAATTTCACACCGACAAATTTGATGATGTCTCGCTCGATTTTAACAAAGGTTTTAACTGAAGAATGGTTTGACTTGAAAAGAACCGTATCAAGTATTTTCTGCAGGTTAATTGATTCTGATAGCAACAAAACCACAAAGAATACAATCATCAAAGAAGTGGTGATAGTACCCGTAATCGATTCAAAAGCAGAACCAAAATTGTCGAAAATATTAAGTTTTTGGAGGTAAAAATTGATAGCATGATCAGTTTCAAGTCGCTGAACACCAAAAACAGCCTCTATCGATTCGATCATATACGTCAATTTGACTTCAACTTTTTCAAGAAAATCGTCCTTCGTGGATAAGATTTCCTTGGTGGACAGTTGAATTAATTCAATGAGAAGTTTTAACGCTCCTGCAATGAGCAGAATGACTATTCCTATACTGATTGGTTTTGAAACCTTTCTTCGTTTAAGCCAACGCATCAACGGTAAAAACAACAATGAAATAAACATTGCCGAAATCAATGGAATAAAAATAAATGAAAGCGTTTTTAATAGATAAAATATAAGCGGAATTACAATTATCAATAAAAGTATGTTCGTTGTACGGGTATCTCTAATCATTGAACTAAAATTGTCAAGAAATATTTTCGATTGAGTTAATTTTAATTGTCTCTTTATCAGTTGTTCATTTCTCCGTGATCTAAATACAATCTACAGGACATGAATGAACGGTATAAATATAGATTTATTTACGATGAATTGTGGTAAAAATCTCGATTGCATTATCCTTTTTTAACAAGTATTCATGAGTTGATCAACGTTTCTTGTTAAATGTGTTCATGAGATGTTTATTTCCATATGGTAGAGGTCAAATCCTTTGCCCCAATAATTTTTTTCAGTTTTGATTAATTCGAATCCATGCTTTTCATAAAAGGGATAAACGAGCTGCGTGGTACGGACGATTATTTTGTTAATTCTTGATTTTGACTGTAAAATATCTAGGCGATAAGATAACAGTAAAGAACCAATTCCCATGCCTTGAAACTTTGAAGAAATGAGATCCCAGCTGATAATTCCAACTGTTCCATTTTCTTTGTAATTTATTCCGCCAGAACCGATGATTTTACCTTCAAATTTCACTACAAAATAGTCTTCGATTTCAAAATCTAAATAATGAATTAAATCGCCTACTTCTTCTTCTGTAAAATAGTGTGGTGTATTCTCATGAAGTATTTCTAAAACTTCTTGCTTTTCAATAGGTGAGTAGGAGGTTATATCAATCATTGCTTTGTAAAGGAATCATATTTAGTTCATGTATCATTTTTTCACAGCGTTTTTTAAAATCTTTGGAATGATTGTCACACTGATTCTGAATAATTACTAAACATTCTTGTTTTATGTCTGGATATTTATTTATCATGGTTTTTATTGCCAAAAGTGATCTTGACTTCGTAGTAACATTAATCGTTGGTGAAGCGATCCATTTTAACAGCAAGTCAATACACATTGACTCTTGATTAACCGGGATACCACAAAGTGCCCAGAACTTTGCAAAAGATGCTTGAATTTCTACCTGCTTCATGCCGCTGCACACTTGAAACAACTCTTCTAAGTAATTGAAAAGATATTCTGATGAGATATCTGCAATGTCACCCAAAAGCCAGAGA
>JBFHHS010000213.1:0-4737 GCA_041596895.1 Crocinitomicaceae bacterium
GTACCAGATTATGCTAACCTAACAAATTTGAGTGATGGTCAATTGTTCTATTCTATTTATTATGGAAAAGGTATGATGGGAGCACACGGGCCGATTTTGGACAAGAAGGAAATATGGACTTTAGTTCACTACATTAGAAAGTTTCAAGACGCTAATTACGGAAAAACTACAGCAACTCCAGTTGTTGATGTTGAAGTAGAAGAAGCTCACTAGTCTTTGGATAACGAATTATAAATTTGACTAACACAAGAAGATGGAATTCAAAATAGCAAATAAAGCGAAAACGTTTACGCTTGCATTGATAATTATTGGTGTCTTATTCACAGGAATGGGTATCGCTTTAACATGGGGTGATCACAATTTTACTCAGCGCTTTTTGGCAAATGGATTAATTAATAGTTTCTTTTTCTTTTCTATAGGACTTGGAGCGTTGTTTTTCTTAGCCTTATCATATGCGACTGAAACGGGATGGACTGCCGCACTTAAAAGAGTGGTTGAATCTGTAGCAGGATTTATTCCTTATGGAATCATATTTATGATCTTAGTCTTTTTTGTATTGACTTTAATGGATGGTGCACACGTATATACTTGGATGGATCCGGAGGTTGTTTCTCATGATCCAATTATTCAAGGTAAATCATTCTACTTAAATAAGACATTCTTCTGGATTAGAACTGTTGTTTATTTAGGAATTTACTTCTGGTATTGGAATGGTTTTAGAAAGAGATCGTTACAAGAGGATATCGAAGGTGGTACTGAGATTCACTTTAAAAACTATAAAAAAGCTGCAGTTTTCTTAGTATTCTTCGCAGTTTTCAGTTCAACTTCGTCTTGGGATTGGTTGATGTCAATTGATGTTCACTGGTTCTCTACATTGTTTGGATGGTATACTTTTGCGGGTATATGGTGCTCAACGATGGTAGTATTAGTAATCTTGACGCTTTATCTTAAGAAATTAGGTTACTTACCTAAAGTAAATGATAGTCATATCCATGATTTAGGTAAATGGACATTTGCAACTTCTTTCTTATGGTCTTACTTATGGTTCTCTCAGTATATGTTGATTTGGTATGCTAATATCGGAGAAGAGGTTGTTTATTACATGATGAGAATTGAGAATTTCAAAATGCTTTATTTCGGAATGTTTATAGTGAACTTTGCATTCCCTATGTTATTGTTAATGTCAAGAGAGGCTAAACGTCATGCTGGAATTTTAACATTGGTTGGTGTGATTATTTTAAGTTCACACTGGGTTGATGTTTACATCATGGTTTCTGCTGGTTCTATGGGGGCTACTGCTTCAATAGGATTCTTAGAAATTGGTATGGCTGTTTTAATGGCTGGGGTTTTCATAAGAGTGATTTTGAAGAATTTGACAAAAGCTCCGCTTAGTCCTTTAAATCACCCTTACTTAGATGAAAGTATTCATCACGAAATATAATTAACACGTATCAAGATAATTTATAATAGATGGTAACTAAATTAGTCATATTAGCGGTAATTGTTTTAGGAGTAATCGCAATCGCTCAGTTAATGAGAGTTTATGAGATATCTTCTAAACTTAGAAACAATAGCGAAGCAGAAATAAGTGCTCGTGATAATAAGTTCAATGCAAATTTGATGCTTGTTTTCATGGTTGTATTATTCGGTGGGTTTATTTGGTTGATGTTAACGTACGGTTGGACAGGTCGTGGTGATTCTGCATCAGTACATGGAAATGATATTGATTGGTTATGGGATCTTAACCTAATCATTATTGTTACTGTTTTCTTTGTAACAAATGCATTGTTATTTTTATTTGCATACAAATATGTAAGAAAGCCTGGTGTTCCTGCTTTTTATTACCCACACAACAATAAATTAGAGATGTTGTGGACTGTTACACCAGCAATAGTTTTAGCGGTAATTATCATTTTAGGATTAAAAACATGGAATGAGGCAACGTCTGATGCTGAAGTGGAATCTATCCGCGTTGAGTTATTTTCAAAGCAATTTGATTGGACTGCTCGTTACTCTGGTGTGGATAATACTTTGGGTAAATTTGATTATAAGTTAACGACAGATAATAATGAGTTGGCGATCTTAACAACGAATACAATTGATACTGCAATTCATCAAATGGAGAACGGTCCAATGGGAATTAAAACGTTGGAAGATAAATTAAATGATGAGCACCTAATGCTTGCGCCAGATGATAGAGATGCCATGATGGAAGATCTGGATAGAAAGAACAAGTTAGTTCGTTTGTTATATCAAATGAAAGGTAGACATGATTCTAAATTGGATGCTCAAGCTTGGGATGATTTTATCCAAAAAGATACTTTATACTTGTGTAAAGGAAAAGAATACGAGTTTAATTTTAGATCTAAAGATGTAATTCACTCGGCTTATTTCCCTCACTTTAGAGCGCAAATGAATACTGTACCTGGTATGACAACTAGATTTAAGTTCATTCCAGATGTTAGTACTGCTGAAATGCGCGTGAAAAAGAATGATACTAAGTTCAATTACGCGTTGTTATGTAATAAGATTTGTGGTGGTGCTCACTACAAAATGAAAATGATGGTAGTTGTTTTAGAGGAATCCGATTATAAAAAATGGGAGGATTCTAAATTAACTCAAACATTCAGAGATAAATATTTCGCTTCTGCTGCAGCTCCTGTAGTTGAAGAAACTGAAGCCGAAGAAGTGGTAGAAGTTGAGGAAGAAGTAGTAGAACAACATTAGATTATAATTAAATTAAAATAGATAGAAATGGCGGTAGTAGCGCATGAAGCACACGGACATCACGATTCTCACGATCACCACGAGGAGAGTTTTGTATCAAAGTACATTTTTAGCCAGGATCATAAAATGATTGGTAAGCAGTTTTTAATGACTGCTGTATTCATGGGAGTAGTGGCAATGTTATTGTCGATACTATTTAGAATTCAATTGGCTTGGCCAGGTGAGAGTTCTGATTTCGTATCTTTCTTCTTAGGTGACGAATGGGCACCAGGTGGAGTGATGAAAGAGGACATGTACTTAGGTTTGGTAACAATACACGGTACAATCATGGTTTTCTTCCTTTTAACAGGTGGATTGTCTGGTACATTCTCGAACTTATTAATTCCGTTGCAAATTGGTGCACGTGATATGGCTTCAGGATTTTTGAACATGTTATCTTACTGGTTCTTCTTCCTGTCTTCTATTATCATGTTAGCTTCTTTGTTTGTTGAGTCAGGACCTGCAATGTCTGGATGGACAGTGTATCCTCCTTTGTCAGCACTTCCTCAAGCAGTAAGTGGATCAGGATTGGGTATGACTCTTTGGTTGTTCTCAATGGCAATCTTTATTGCATCGTCGCTTATCGGTTCTTTGAACTATATCGTAACTGTATTGAATTTACGTACGAAAGGAATGGCGATGACTAAATTACCTTTGACTATTTGGGCTTTCTTCATTACAGCAATTATTGGTGTTTTGTCTTTCCCTGTATTATTTTCAGCTGCGTTATTATTAATCATGGATAGAATGGCGGGTACAAGTTTTTACTTGTCTGATATTATCGTTGGTGGTGAGATGTTAACTCAACATGGTGGTTCGCCATTATTGTACCAACACCTATTCTGGTTCTTAGGTCACCCTGAGGTTTATATCGTTTTGATTCCTGCATTAGGTTTATCTTCTGAGGTTATCTCTACGAACGCAAGAAAACCAATTTTCGGTTATAGAGCAATGATTGGTTCTATCCTTGCAATTGCTTTCTTATCGTTTATTGTATGGGCGCATCATATGTTCGTTACAGGAATGAATCCTTTCCTTGGTTCAGTCTTCGTATTTACTACATTATTAATTGCGATTCCTTCGGCAGTAAAAGTATTTAACTACATTACTACGTTGTGGAGAGGTTCAATCATCTTTACTCCTGCAATGTTGTTTACAATAGGTTTGGTTTCTACATTTATTACTGGTGGTGTTACAGGTATTATTTTAGCTGATGCAGCGTTAGATATTACTGTACACGATACGTATTTCGTTGTGGCTCACTTCCACGTAGTAATGGGATTATCTGCTGTCTTCGGAATGTTCGCAGGTGTTTACCACTGGTTCCCTAAAATGTTTGGAAGAATGATGAATACTAGAATGGGGTATGTTCACTTCTGGATTACAATCGTTGGTGCTTACGGGGTATTCTTCCCAATGCACTTCGTTGGATTAGCTGGAGCTCCTAGACGTTATTATGATTATTCGGTTTATCAAGATTTTGATATGGAAACGTTTAACTTAATGATGGACTTAAATGTTATTATTACTGTGTTTGCAATTATCGCGGCACTAGGACAAGGTATTTTCTTATTCAACTTCTTCTATTCAATTTATAGAGGGCCTAAAGCTGAACAGAATCCTTGGAGATCAAATACATTGGAATGGACAACTCCTGTTGAGCATGTTCATGGTAACTGGCCAGGTGAATTACCAACGGTACACAGATGGCCTTATGATTACTCTAAGCCTGGTGCTGAAGAGGATTTCATTCCACAGAATGTTCCTTTGAAAGAAGGTGAAGAAGAACATTAAAAAATTTCTTTGAAATATTAAAAGCCCTTTGTCAATCGACAGAGGGCTTTTTGTATTTTTGAGTAAATTCAAAGTACTTGGAAGATTCATTTGATTATAGAGAGGAAGCAGATAGTCGCGGAGATCAAGACTATGACAAGGTATTACGTCCTAAAAAACTGGACGATTTGACCGGAC
>JBFHHS010000214.1:0-4694 GCA_041596895.1 Crocinitomicaceae bacterium
GAGCGGATAAAAAATCATTGGATGATTTCTTTAAAAGTATTGAGGTCGGTGAGCGAGTTGAAATCTTGTTTGCTCGAGATGAACAGCTATTCTCTACAACGATTGAAATAACGGCTTATGAAAAACCTAAGTTTGAATACTCAATTAGTAAGAATAAAGGCAATGAGAAATTATTTAATTATTGGTTAAGATAAGATGAGGTTATTTGTTTCATTGATATGTATTTTCTGTTCAGTTTGGATGTTTGCGCAATCCGACTTCGAAGTCGTTCAATTGCCGTTACCTAAGGATGCTGTTTACACGTATTCACAAATTGAGCCTTCTATAGCCATAGATCCTAGTAACCCGAGACATATGGCTGCCGGGTCTGTGTTATCTGATTATTATTATTCTACAAATGGAGGGAAGAAATGGAAAAGTAAAACGCTGACAAGTAAGTATGGGGTTTACGGTGACCCAGTTTTAATGTTTGATAATAAAAGTCGCTTATATTATTTTCATTTGGCGAGCTATTTAGAAACTTCGCACCTCGATCGTATCGTTTGTCAATCTGCAAAAAGATTGTGTAGAAAGTTTAATGAAGGGACGTCTCCTAAGCCTAATGGAACAAAAGTTCAAGATAAGCATTGGACCGTTTTGAATAAGGCGAATAATGAAATTTATATGACTTGGACGCAGTTTGATGCATATAATTCAAAAGATCCTAAAGATTCGTCTACTATTGTTTTTTCTAAATCAAGTGATCAAGGGGCGACTTGGTCCGATCCTTTGCGTATTTCAAAATTTGGAGGCGATTGTGTTGATGGTGATAATACCGTGGAAGGTGCCGTGCCTGCTGTAGGACCAAATGGAGAAATCTATGTGACATGGACAGGTCCAAAAGGATTGGTCTTTCAAAAATCGTTAGATGGCGGCGTAACATGGCTGAATGAAGAGATTCAAATTCAACGTCATTACGGAGGTTGGGATTTAACGATTCCAGGGATTTATCGTGCGAATGGATTGCCTATTTTGAAATGTGATTTAAGTGATGGCCCCAACCGTGGTACACTATACTTAAACTGGTGCGATCAAAAGAATGGAGAAGATGATACGGATTCCTGGTTGCTTAAATCTACGGATGGAGGTGAGACATGGAGTGAGCGTATTAAAGTAAATCAAGACGATTCAGGGAATCACCAGTTCTTTACTTGGATTTCTGTAGACCAAAGTACCGGTTATTTATACTTTGTGTATTATGATAGGAGAAATCATTCTGATACGCAAACTGACGTGTATATCAGTACTTCACGAGATGGAGGTGAAACGTTTACGGATACGCGAATATCAAAATCACCGTTTACACCTAATCCAAACCTCTTTTTTGGTGATTATTTAAATATTGATGCCGTGGATGGTGTCATTCGTCCAATTTGGCCACGTGTCGATGATGGAAATTTTACTTTATGGGTTGCATTAATTGAAGAAAGTTTATTGATTAAATAGCTCCGTGCAAAGTATAAAATAATGCTACCTTTGCGCCACTTCAAACGTATTCATGGATTCCACTAAAATCATAGAAGTCGAGTTAATTTCTAAATCTTTTGCAGGTAAGGAAACTCCTGCGGTAAAGAATTTATCTTTTACAATAAAAAAGAATGAAGCATTTGGTTTATTAGGTCCAAATGGTGCGGGAAAAACAACGACTATTTCCATGCTTTGTGGATTGTTTAATCCAAATTCTGGCAGCGTTAAAGTCAACGGGTTTGATTTAAGAACGGATCTAGATAAAGTGAAACATCAAATTGGTGTTGTTCCTCAGGACATTGCTTTGTACCCAACCTTGACAGGGCGTGAAAACCTGGAGTTCTATGGTGCAATGTATGGTGTGCCTAAGCAGAAACTCAAGTTGGAAATTGAGCATTGGCTTAATAAATTAGAGATGGCTGTAAGCGCAAATAAGCGTGTTGAAACTTATTCTGGCGGAATGAAACGCCGTATTAATCTAATCGCTGGTATTTTACACAAACCTGAACTATTGTTCTTAGATGAACCAACAGTTGGTGTAGATGTTCAGTCACGTGCAGCAATCATGTCTCATTTGAAGGATTTGAATGATGCTGGTATGACTATTATTTATACTTCACATCACCTCGAAGAAGCCGAGAAATTTTGTTCAGATGTGGCAATTATTGATGCGGGTGAAATTATTGCTCGAGGTAAGCCTACAGATCTTGTTACGTCACATGAGGGATGTCGCGATTTAGAAGATGTTTTCTTAAAGTTAACCAATGTCAAAATGAGAGATTAGGATGAGAAGGTTAATCGCAGCAATGAAAAAAGAGGTGCTCCTCTTAATTAGAGATAAAATTGGTTTGTCTATTCTGTTCATCATGCCTATGGTGCTAATTACAGTAATGACCTTGATTCAAGATGCTGCTTTCTCAAATATCAATGAAGAAGGTGTTCCTGTAGTGTTTATCAATAATGACCAGGATACTTTAGGAAATAGAATCGAAGCAGGATTGAAACAAGCTGAAATGGTGAAGTTCTTTGATGAGATAGATGGGAAGAAAGCAACACCTGAAAGTGCCATGGAGGCAATTAAACAAGGAAAATTTCTTGTAGGAATTGTCATTCCGGAAGGCGCAACGGAGGCCGTAGAGGACAATGTGTTGAACATTGTTGCTGAATCCATGGGAATGGAAGAGGAGGGGGTTGAGTTGGAAACCAAAACAGCGGAAGTCAGATTAATTATAGATCCTGTTGCTTCAAAATCATTCGTGATTTCAATTTCTTCGCAATTGAGAGAATATATTTCGTCAGTGAAGACCCAAATAATGTTCGAAACCTTTAAAGGTGAAATTGCATCCCTTTTACCGGAAGAACCAGAGGAGAAAGAAAGTAAATACGCAGGAAAACAAGTTATTTTATATAACCAGGAATATGCCTCTGCTTTAGTTGGTGAAATTGCTCCAAGTGCGGTTCAACATAATGTTCCAGCATGGACGATTTTCTCTTTGTTTTTTATTGTGATTCCTTTGGTTGGAAGTATTATGCGTGAAAAAACAGAAGGAAGTGTTTTTAGATTCCATACCATTCCAGCTTCTTATCTATTGCAATCCAACGCCAAGGTGCTTGTATATGTAGGTGTTTGTATGGTTCAATTTGTATTAATGTTACTCATTGGACTGTTCTTGATGCCTGTTTTAGGGATGGATCGTTTAATCTTAGGAAATAGCTATGTCGGGTTGTTTGTAATTGCATTAGCTAGTTCTATGGCAGCAACAGGTTATGGTGTGTTGGTTGGAGCCTTAGCAGCAACTCAACAACAGGGTGCAATTTTAGGTTCGCTTTCAATTTTGGTGCTTTCTGCTTTAGGTGGAATTTGGGTGCCAACTTATGTAATGCCAGATATAATGCGTTCAATTAGTCACTTTTCGCCATTGAATTGGGCTTTGGATGGATTTTATGGCTTGTTTTTAAGAGGAGAAGGGTTAACAGAAATTTTGCCTCATGTAGGATTACTCGTTGCATTCTTTGTGGCGTGTATCGCTGTGGCTACTGCAATTAATAAATCAAAACGTAAAGTGTAATGTCTGATATCATTACGTCATTAAGCGATTTTATTAAATCGAATATTTTAGCAAAGGAAGTGGAATTACAACCTGATTTCGTTTTAAAGGATGTCGGTGTTGATTCATTTTCAATCGTGGAAATCGTGTTGTTTATTGAACGAAAATATGGTAAATTGATTCCGGATCATCTTATGGTACCTGAAACATTTACTTCCGTGCGCACTATTGCAACAGTTGTGGAAGAAATTATAGATTAGTCATTGACAGAAACAACATTCGATATTGTAATCGTTGGTGGAGGTACATCTGGTGTCTCTGCTGCAATTGCTGCGGCAAAAGAAGGGTTGAATATCGCCTTATTTGAAAAACACCTTTCGTTGGGTGGGTTAGCAGTTCATGCCGAAGTGGGCACGATTTGCGGAATCTATAAAAATACAACAGACGATCTATTTGAATATAATGTAAGTAGATTTGCGCATGGTTTTACCGACCAGTTGCAAGAGTTGTCTGCATCTCATCCTTTAAAAGATAATTCAGGTTTAAAATTCTTACCCTATAATCCAAAAGTATTGTCGAATCAATGTGAAACTCTTTTAAAGGAAAATCACGTAACGGTATTTTTAAATACGGAACTGAATAGAGTATCTATGATGGATAATCAAATTGAATCGATACAATGCGAAAAAGAAGGTGTTAAATTCGATATTCAATGCAAAGCTATTGTGGATGCCACAGGAATTTCTTTGGTTAGTAAATTGCTCCAACAAAAGGTGATTGATACGGTTTTAAATCAGTCTGCTTCTCAGATTTTCACTTTGGCTAAGGTCGATTTTAAATCAGAATCAAATTTGAGTTTGGTTTTAATGACAGCGGTAAGGAAAGCTGTATTGAATGGTGAGCTTCGAGAAAGTCAAAATCGATTGTATCTGGTTCCAGGTTCTTTAAACAACGATGAGGTTTCTTTGAAAATCACAGTGCCCAAAGAAGTGGGTGAAGATCGTGATGAATTAAGGTCTGTTGCGCTGGATGCTGTGCATGAAATTGTAAGTTTTTTAATCAGTAAGGTTGGAGGGTTTACTCAGGCAAAATTGAAATCAATTGCTCCTATTGTTGGTGTGAGAATTGACTATAGACCTA
>JBFHHS010000215.1:0-4666 GCA_041596895.1 Crocinitomicaceae bacterium
CGTTAGAAAAGGTGGGTTTGGTGCACCCGTGGTTATTGCAGCATTACTATTTATGGTATACTTTGTTCTAATAACCATTGGAGATAACCTGGCAAAAGCGGATACTGTATCTCCTTTTGTCGGTATGTGGTTTGCTTCCCTCGTCCTATTGCCTATTGCCATATGGTTGATGAGAGCAGCAGCGAATGATGCACCAATTTTTAGCCTGCCCAATTTTAAAACCCTTTTTAAACGCAAATCGTGAGGGCGCTTTACATCACAAATAAACCAATTTATCCAAAGGTAGATGGTGGTTGCGTTGCGATGGACAACTTCCTTAAATGCTTACTACAAGCAAAATTCGAGGTCAAACACCTCTGTATTTCTACGAATAAACATCCATTTAATCTTGATGCTTACCCGACTGACCTTCAGGACTTATTAAATATAGAACACAGACATATCGATACCGATGTGACCCCTATACGCGCATTAAAAGGACTTATTGAGAAAGGGTCATATAACATCAATCGCTTTCATTCAAGTGAATTTAAGTCGCTCATTGAACATGAACTGAAGAGCAGCAAATTCGACTGCATAATTCTAGAAAGCTTGTATACAACAACCTATGTAGATGCAATTCGATCGACGAATAATGTGAAAATTTTTGTTCGCACACATAATTTAGAGCACAAAATCACTTCAGATTTGACTAATAATGCATCTGGATTGAAGAAAGCCTATCTTTCTAAGCTTGCAAAGGATTTAAAAAAATATGAAGTCAACATCCTCAATCAAGTAGATGGAATTTTATCCATTTCAGAAGATGACACAAAGCAAATGAGTTCTCTCGGAATAAAAACACCGATTAAAACTATTGGTGTGGCGATTCAAATTCCAAATGAAACCAATGAATACGATGCAAATGGAATCTTTCATCTAGGCTCTATGAATTGGCAACCAAATATCGAGGCAGTAGAACGGTTATTGAGGGTTTTCCCAAAAATCAAACAGTTTAAAAGTGATTGTGAGTTGCATATCGCTGGGTCTTCAGTTGATGGAACGTATAAAACAAAACCAGATAAACACATCTTTTTCGATGGATTTGTTGATGACATCAATCATTTTGCTTTAAAAAATGGCATTTTGATTACCCCTATCATTTCAGGTTCTGGAGTTCGAATTAAAATTCTAGAAATGATGGCAATTGGAATTCCAATTATTACCACAACACTTGGAGCTTTGGGGATCAATTCCACGGATTCAAACTGCCTTTTAATTGCGGAATCAGACGAAGAAATCATTGAAAACGCTTTAGAATTAATCGAGAATAAAGGTTTAAGAAAAGAAATCGGAACAAATGCCATCGAATATATTCGAAAAAATCATAATATTGAATCCATAAGCAACGACATTATTGAATTCATTGAAGAAACATAAGCCGAACATCTTAATGATTGTCTCCCGATTTCCGTACCCTCTGGATAAAGGAGATAAGCTTCGTGCGTTCTATCAATTAAGAGAATTAAGCAAATTCTATCACGTCACATTAGTTGCACTCACCGATAAGGAAATTCCAATAGAACACCTTGAAAAAGTAGCTGTTTTCTGCCAAGAAGTAATCATTTCAAAACTAAACTGGTTTTCAAAACTCATTCACATGAGCAGAAGCTTTCTAAATGGAACCCCATTTCAAATAGGCTATTTTTATTCGTGGAAAGCTCAAAAAACAATTAACCTAACAATTAAACATAATCAGTTTAAATATATCTACTGTCAACTAGTTAGGACAACAGAATACGTCAAAAATACGCATGCTATTCCGAAAATACTGGACTACATGGATGCTTTGAATGCAGGAATTGAAAGACGCATTGAAAAACAACCATTCTATAAGAAATGGTTATTCAAATCTGAAGCACAACGATTGGCAAAGTATGAGAGGACAATTTTCGATTTCTTTGAAGTCAAAACAATTATTAGTGAGCAAGACCGTGCCTTGATTAAACATCCAGAACGCGAAAAAATAGTCTGTATTCCAAACGGGATTGACGAATCCTTTTTTGAGGAAATTATCATCGAAAAAGATCACGATTTTGTGTTTGTTGGTAACATGAGTTATCCTCCAAATATTGATGCTGTTCAATACATACATGAAAACATATTGCCCAACTTCCCGCAATCTAAACTTTTGGTTTCAGGATCCTCTCCTCATCAAAGCATTGTTGAATTGGCAAACAAATCCAATCAAATAACAATTACTGGGTGGGTAGATGATATAAGAACATCCTACGCACGCGGAAAAATCTTTTTAGCTCCAATGATGATTGGAACAGGAATGCAAAATAAGTTGTTAGAAGCAATGGCATTAGGAATTCCCTGTATTACCACTCCCCTTGCCAATAACGCTATAAAAGCTAAACATGCGGTTGAAATATTTGAAGGATCATCGAGTATGGAAATGAATGCGTTGGTTAAAGACCTACTTCACAACATTGAACTTCAAGCGTCTATAGGAAAAGCAGGGCGCGAATTCGTTAAATCAAACTATAGCTGGAAAATTTCAACGAATCAATTGATTCATTTGATGAAATAAATATTGAATAGAAATCCGTTCGCTTAATAATTGTTAATTTCTATACCTAGGTAAGCATCAAGTCCAATCTTTTTCGGAAAAAGTCAGTTAAACTGATATATTTCAAGTAATTTTGTAACTCAAATAAGTAGTGAAATATGCAGTTTAAGCTGAATACAATAGAAGAAGCGATTGAAGACATCAAACAAGGGCGTGTCGTCATTGTTGTTGATGATGAAAATCGTGAGAATGAAGGTGATTTCTTAACAGCCGCACGAAACATCACGCCTGAGATTATAAACTTTATGGTTACTCATGGTCGTGGTTTAGTTTGCGCGCCTTTAGTTGAAGATCATTGTGATGCTCTTGGCTTGGAGTTAATGGTCTCTTCAAATTCTGCCGCATATGAAACTCCATTTACGGTTTCCGTTGATTTGAATGGACACGGTTGTACAACAGGTATTAGTGCTGCAGATAGGTCTAAGACGATTAAAGCATTGATTGATCCTAACATCAAACCAGAGGAATTAGGAAAGCCAGGACACATCTTTCCGCTTCGAGCAAAGAAAGGTGGTGTTTTAAGAAGAGCCGGTCATACTGAAGCTGCTATTGATTTGGCGCGTTTAGCTGGTTTTGAGCCTGCAGGAGTAATTGTTGAGATTCTAAATGAAGACGGAACAATGGCGCGTCTTCCACAATTGATTGAAATAGCAAAACGTTTTGACTTAAAATTGGTTTCTATTGAAGATTTAATCAAATATAGAATCAAAACGGAATCATTAATTGAAAAAGTTATTGATGTTCAGATGCCGACTGAAACAGGTGATTTCGACTTGCATTTATACAAAAACACGAATACGAATGAAGAGCACTTAGTTTTAACTAAAGGTGATGTAAGCGGTGATGAACCTGTTTTGTTACGTGTACATTCTTCATGCATGACGGGTGATATTTTCGGCTCATGTCGATGTGATTGTGGTCCACAACTTCAACGTTCAATGAAAATGATTGAGGAAGAAGGACGTGGTGCAATAATCTATATGAATCAAGAAGGAAGAGGAATTGGTCTTTCTAATAAACTGAAAGCATACAAGCTTCAAGAAGAAGGTTACGATACACTTGAAGCGAATATAAAACTTGGATTCAAGGGTGATGAGCGTGATTATGGAATTGGAGCTCAAATTATTCGTGATTTAGGTATTTCTAAAATCCGTTTAATGTCGAACAACCCAACTAAACGTACTGGTTTAATCGGATACGGTTTGGAGATTGTTGAAAATGTTGCACTGGAAATAAAAGGAAATAAGCACAACGAAGGTTATCTTAAAACGAAACGCGATAAGATGGGACACTCATTGAAATTGGATAAATAAAGCATGTTAATCACCAAGGGTATAACTAAGTCGTATGATGATCTTCAAATCCTGAAGGGCATTGACTTGGAAATTAATCAAGGTGAAGTTGTTTCTATTGTTGGTGCTTCAGGAGCTGGTAAAACTACCCTACTCCAAATCCTAGGAACTTTAGACACTCCAGATCAAGGCGAGTTGTGGATTGATGGCGTGAACCCTTTTACATTAAGTAGAAAGCAACTTTCGGCATTTAGAAACACGTCAATTGGTTTTATCTTTCAATTCCATCAGCTATTACCTGAGTTTAATGCGATTGAAAATATTATCCTTCCTGCATTAATCAAAGGTTCTTCTCAAGCAGAAGCAAAAAAAGAAGGCATGAAATTGCTTGAAATTCTAGGATTGAAAGATCGCTTTAACCACAAACCTAGTGAGCTCTCAGGAGGTGAACAACAACGTATTGCGGTAGCAAGATCATTGATTAATCGCCCAAAAGTAGTGTTTGCCGATGAACCATCAGGTAATTTAGATAGTCAAAACTCGAGTGAATTGCATCAAATGTTTTTTGATCTTCGAAATGAATTCAATCAGACATTTGTTATCGTAACACACAATGAATCACTGGCAGAAATGACCGATCGTAAGCTTACCATGTCAGATGGTTTGATTGTACTGTAGTTAATCAAGACCTCTTCAACCAACGAATGACACAAGCTGAAATAAAAGAATATCTCGACTTTAAAACCGAACAATACAACAC
>JBFHHS010000216.1:0-4661 GCA_041596895.1 Crocinitomicaceae bacterium
AACATCAGAATACAAAAAAGGGAGGCCGACTGACCTCCCATTGTTTTAATTGAGTTGAATTATTATTGTATGATTAATTTGTGTGTTTCTGTATTCACCTCATTACTAATACGTACGAAGTATGAGCCAGCATTCAAATGGCTAACTGAAATTTCAACAGCAGTTTGATTATTTGAACCAACCAAAACGCTGTTGCCCGATAAATCAATAATTTCATAGTTGAACATTCCTTTCGCCTTGATCATTACGCGATCTCGAGTTGGATTAGGATACATATTGATTTCCATTGCTGAAAATTCCGCTAATTCAACCGTATTACCAGAAAAGTTTAAATCATCTAAAATTAATACGGATCCCGGATTCTCTCCAGAAAATGCAATGATTGATACAGAATCAGGTGTTCCCGAAATGGTTAGTGGTGAAGAAAACGAAGTGTAAGTGCTCTGCGCTGTGAATGTCTCTGCATGTGCTCCTACGATTGCGCCTCCTTGAAAAAATTGGACTTGTAAAAAAGCTTGGTCACCATTGTTCGGCGCATATTTATACGATCCAGAAATTGTTGTGGGCGTTGCATCATATGGCATCGGGGCAAATGGAACAGATGAAGTGAAATCAATCGGTCCATTGGATAAAAATGAAGCAATGGTATCTTGATCTAATTGCATTGTTGTCATTTCAATTGCAAAAGAACCGGTGTTGGCATCCGTCGTTTTTATCGCATTCTCAATTCCTGATCCAATCAATAATGAATTCAATGTAAACCAGCTGTCTGGAGCTTCTGTCGTTGCTGTTTCCCATGTTTCAAAACTTGGGTTCGGAAGTGGTGTAGTTGTAACACCGCCAGAAAGTAGTTGCACGTTATCTACCATCGACCATGATCCTGGAGTTGAATTTGGACCGCCAAATGGATTTCTTCCAATAAATCCAATGAATAACTCGTCTTGTGGTTGATTACCAATGTAAAGCAAGGCAGGCGTCCAAGTAGAATTTGTTCCGTAAGCAACTGGCATGACTTGCATTTCAATAGCTGTACCAAATTGATATCGAATATAAATCATATATAATGTATCACCCACAGGTAAGTCTGTTTTGTAATGCAATGAAACCGCTTCGAAGTTATCTGTGTATGGTATTCCAGAATCCGGTCCAGAAGTTCCTGATCCACCATGATAAACATATCCGGCAAGGGTGTCAGAACCAAGAAGAACGGTTTCAATACGAACTGAAGATGCCCCGTCTTGAGCGTCAGATGATTGAGATACGGTAGAAACACCATAAAACTCTTCTTCATTTGAACTTACCCAATCAGCAGGTGTGTCGTAAAGTGTGATATCGGTCCAGTTTTCAAAACCACCATTTTCAATTTGTCCCCATTGCGCATTCGCTGCAAAAGTAAATGTCATAGCAATGAGAATTGTGTATAGCTTTTTCATAGTCAATAGATTATAGTATAAAATTAGGTATTAGTGCTTAGTGTCGCAATAGGATTGTCTAATTTAGATTTGTTCTTGAAAACTCGCGAAAATGGCAATGAACACAATTGCCCGTTGCATTTCGTTCGAAAGTCCCTCAAAGTCTACATCAATTTCCCAACGTTCCATGTCGTTAGCGAAAACCGTTCGAATTACGCCGTCGGCATCACCAGAAACATCCCAGCGACTTTTGTCATTGGAAAATGTAGTGCTTATACGAATTGTTTTTCCTTCGCCGCGAATTTCCCACGAATCAAAATCATTGGAAAAAACGGTGCGTAACGTGATGGAATTCCCAACTTTCCAGCTGTCCCAATCATTGTTGAATGTTGTTCGGATGGTCGTTCCATCACATCGCCATTGATCAAAACCATTGATGAATACAGTATTGAAACTGACGTCATCAAACTTCCATTTAGAAAAGTCATTCGGAAAAGTGGTACGCAAAGTCTGACCAAAGGCCATATTCCCAAGAAGCAAGGTTAAAAGTATGATGATTGATTTCATGTTTACAAGACTACGTTTGTTTCTTTGTCAAAGCGTTTGTATGAAATGAATACCGCTACGACAGCAATTAGCATCATTACAGCAAAACTCAAGCCAAGAAGACCATAGTCCAATGTTCCAGCAATCAATTCTTTCGTTGCTAAAACAACATTGACCACAGGAATACATGCCGTTACCGCGTTCAATTCAATGCCTGGGAAAAAACCAACCATCGCAGGTAAAATAATGACAATATTTAATGGAGTAATGATACTTTGAGCTTCCTTAAAACTCTTTGCATATACCGCAATTGGAATCATAATCCCTGCAATGAAAATCGTTAAAGGGAAAAGTAATAAGAACAAAGTCAATATGAATGTAGGATTCAAAATTCCGTGAATGATGTCCAATAATTCTTCATTCTGAACCAAATCCAAAACTTCAATCGAAAGAAATAAACCAAGCAGTGCAGCAGATGCAGCTACCAATCCAGATAAAACAACAACCCCCATTTTTCCGAAAAGAATTTGCCAACGTGCAACAGGCGTAGTCAATAAGGTCTCAATGGTTCCACGTTCTTTTTCTCCTGTAAATAAATCAATGGCAGGGTACATGCAGCCCAAAAATCCGAAAGCGATGAAGATGTATGGAAGGAAACCTCCGGCCAATTTTCCAATCATTTCTTTTCCAGAAGCAACATTGTTGTAATCCGTTTCAATGGGTCTCAATTGACTCGCGTCTAATTCCATATCCAAATAACGCTCTTGCAATGCCAGGTCTTCAATTGTTTCCAAATAAGCTTTTGCCCTTTCCTCCATTCCTAAGTCGGTAGCGTTGTAAAACACTTTTACTTTGGCAGGACGTTTATTCGACATGTCTTTGTCAAATTGTGCATCGATATAAATACCCATTTGAAGGGTGTCGTTGTGAATGTCTTTTTTCAGTTGAATCGAATCCGTGTATGCATACAAGCCTTTCTTACCATACGATTCTGGTAAATTATCCAAATGATTGATAACGTAATTGTCTTTTTGACCAACGTAACCAATTTTGACCTCCTTATTTGCTGCTTCCTCAGTAAAGGATGCCGAAACCGACATGAAAACGGCCATGATGATTGGGAAAACAAGGGTTGGAATCACCAACATCATCATTAAGGTTCGCTTATCTCGAAGTGTATCTTTTAGTTCTTTTTTAAATATTGTGAAAATCATGCCTAGTGGTTTTTTGTCGCGTTAACAATTCGAATAAATTCTGCAGTTAGGTTTTCTGCTTCCATTTGATTTTTGAACTCATCCATCGTTCCGTCAAATAACATTTTCCCTTTATGTATGATAGCCATATCGTCGCAAAGTAAATCCACTTCACTCATAATATGACTTGAGAAAATAACTGTTTTTCCCTGATCTTTACAATCTCGAATTAATTTGATGATATTCTCTGCGGTAATTACATCCAAACCACTTGTAGGTTCATCGAATACGACCACCTCAGGATCATGAATCATCGTTCTACAGATAGAAACTTTTTGCTTCATTCCAGTGGATAATTTTCCGATGCGTTTTCCTTGAAAGTCGTGCATGTCAAGCAAGGTGTACAAGCGTTCCTTGCGTTCTTCAAATTCATCTTTTGAAATACCATACAAGTCGGCGAAGTACTTTATGACTTCATTGGGTGTCAATCGAGCGTAAAGACCCGTTGAACCCGTTAAGAAACCAATTTTTTTACGCGCTTCTGTAGGATTAGCAACCGCGTCGACACCAGCAATTTTAATGCTACCAGAAGTCGGTTTAAAAATGGTTGAAATCATGCGTAAGGTTGTTGTTTTACCCGCACCATTCGGACCAAGTAATGAGAAAACACGTCCCGGTTTACATGTAAAACTTACGCCATCAACAGCAGTGGCAATTGAATCCTTTGTGTTTAATTCTTTACGCTGTTGTTTTGAAAGGACGAATTCTTTCCTTAAATCAGTGATTTCTATCATCAAAAAATAATTTGAATCTAATTTAAGAAATGCGATTGATTTATCTACATTTATTCCATGGCATACGACGAATATCTACAGGAACGGATTGAATCAATTTTAAATGAAAAGCGCATTCAGTATGATGCCAGAAAAATGATGGGGGGATTGGTGTATATGGTCGATGACAAAATGTGTTTTGGTATTGTAAAAGGTGATTTGATGGCACGAGTAGGCGTAGAGAATTACGAATCTTTGATGGAGCGCAATGGTGCACGACCGATGGATTTTACAAAACGTCCGATGAAAGGATATATTTTCGTTGCTCCAGATGGTATTGATTATGAAGAGGATTTAGAATTTTGGATCGACAAATGTTTGGAGTTTAATCCAATGGCAAAAGCTTCAAAAAAGAAGAAGAAATGATGTTTTATTAGGGCGTTTTAACAGGCTATCCGCTGTATCTTTCAAAGAAAGGATGCCGCTGCTATCCCTAACGCGAGATTATTTGAATAACATCCTCCCCCAAGCCCCCTCCAAAGGGGGATTAGAAAATTCAAGGCAAACTTTATATTACGTGAGAAATCGGTACCCCCTCCAAAGGGAGATTAGAAAGTTCAAGGTAAACTTGATATTATGTGAGAAATCGGTTCCCCCTTTGGAGGGGGATTAAGGGGGAGGACAATTTGAAGACTTCAGTTCATCCACGCGTTAATTAAGAAAACAAGCGTTAAGAA
>JBFHHS010000217.1:0-4655 GCA_041596895.1 Crocinitomicaceae bacterium
CATCACTCCAAACGTTTCTGGCATAAGTTCCAATAAAACAGGATGTGCTTCTTTTCGTTTTTCCGGATTCCGATAGCGTTTGATGTATTCTTGCATCATACCTGACTTTGCAACACCAGGGCGAATTACTGAACTTGCGGCAACCAACCCAAGGTAATCATCAACTTGGAGCTTTGTAATCAACATCCGCATAGCAGGAGATTCAACATAAAAACATCCAATTGCATTTGCAGTGCGAAGTGTTTCTTTTACAGCTTCATCTTGCTTGAAACGATTCATATCATGAATGTCAATCTCAGGCCCATCCGGGTGATTGTACTCAATAATATCTAGGGTGTCACGGATTTTACTTAAGCCCCGTTGACTTAAAATGTCGAATTTGAAAAGTCCAACATCTTCCGCTACATGCATGTCAAATTGAATGGTTGGATACCCTTTCGGGGGCATAAAGGTCGGAGTGAAGTAAGAAATGGGTTTCTCTGAAATAATGATTCCACACGAATGTACGCTCAGGGTGCTCGGAAATCCATGGATGTAATGTCCATATTTCATGACTAAGTCGGCCAGATAATTCTGTTGGGGTAAACGTCGCCCTTTGGACAGGATATCTATTTCTGATTTTGGTAAACCGAATACTTTTCCAAGTTCTCTAATTACTCCTCGATCTTTAAAGGTGTTGTAAACAGCTACGAGTGCTACGTTTTCGAATCGTTCAAAAATATAACGGGTAACATCTTCACGATCGCGCCAGGAGAAGTCAATATCGAAATCAGGTGGATTGGTTCTGTAAAGGTTGATAAAACGTTCAAAGTAGAGGTCAAGTTCAATGGGATCAACATCTGTAATTCTCAAAATATATGCGATGACGCTATTAGCACCACTTCCACGACCCACATAAAAATACCCCTTGGAGCGCGCGTAACTCACAATGTCCCAATTGATGAGGAAGTATGAAACGAATCCCATGTCCACAATCGTTGTAAGCTCTTTCTCGATGCGTTGATGAATTTCTTCGTTCATTTCAGGATAACGATAAGCCAAGCCTTCTTCGCAGAGTTGATGGAGTAGTTCTATGTCTTGTTCTTCACAGCCTGTGTAAGTCTGTTGATTTTGAGGTTGTGCATTTTCTGAGCAATCAAATTCAATTTTACATGTATCTAAGATGAATACCGTGTTTCTAATTACTTCAGGAAATTCAACATAAATTTCTAGTAGCTCAGTTTTGGATAGCATTTGATGTTCTGGTTTTCCTTGTTCCGAAATTGGGAGTTTACTCAATAAAGTATTGTTGTCAATAGCACGTAAAAGGCGGTGCGCATTGAAATCTTTTTTGTTTCTAAAACTGACCGTTTGTAAAATGACAGCTTTGTCTGTTTTGATCTTTTTTAAGCGAATAAACGGAATGTCTTCTGGGGCAATTCCGAGGTATTCATTTTTACTCAAATGACGTTTTTTATTTTTATCAAAAGGATAAATTACAAAGGTGTTTTTGATCTTTGGAGCTTGTTCGGGAATCTTCTTTTTGTGATGTAAAATGTCGGTGAGAAATTCATTTGTTTTTTGAAATCCTTTGTTGTTTTTAGCAAGAATAATGAACTGCTGTTGAACACCATTTCTGAAATCAATTCCAATAACTGGTTTGATGTTATATTTTTTCGACTCTTTGATAAATTCAATGCAAGCCGATGTTGTATTGATGTCAGTCAACGCAATCGCGTTACAACCATTTTGTTGTGCAAGTTGAAGGAGTGTTTCAGAAGAAAAAGCCCCATAGCGTAAGCTATAATACGTATGTGTATTTAAGTACATTTTTAAGAAAGTTATACGAGGCTGAGCTTCAAAAGTATTAATAACTAATCAATAAATGATTAAAAAATAATCAACATTTTCCCAACATGTTTTGAACAATTGAGCTTGAGCTGATTAAATGAGAATAATAATTGAATACAATGAATTAAACCTTGATAAAACCAAGGTCATTTCTTTTGTAAGGTTTGAGAATTAAACACGACTAACCTTTTTCACATAAATGAACTAGGCATGAAACTATTAATTCTATTTATTTCAATCTTTCTTGGGTTTACGTCTAATTCGCAAAATTCAATTGATTTCTTCAGTAAATCGGACGATTTCTTCCGGGATTATTGTAAGAATGGTAAGGTGGATTATAGTGCAATTAAACAAGGATCAGGTCTGGGAGAATTAATAGAAGCGTTAAATAATGATGAAATTCCAGCAGGAAAAGAGAAGGCATATTTGATTAATGCCTATAATTTATTTGTCATAAATAAGGTAGTAACGAAGTATCCAATTAGTTCTCCAATGGATGATTCTGGTTTCTTTTCTGATAAATCTGAAATGTTAAATGGTGAAAGAGTTTCGTTGAATGCATTAGAGAATGATGTACTTCGAAAAGAGCATCCTGATCCACGTTTACATGTTGCTTTAGTTTGCGGTGCAATTGGCTGTCCCTCGATAGCAGATTTTGCATATCAACCTGAACTTTTGGATCAACAATTAGATGCGCAAGCATTAAGGGCATTTAATAAACCTTCATTCGTATATCAGTCAGATGATGAAAAAACGGTGTACTTATCTGAGATTTTTAAATGGTATAAAGATGACTTTGGAAAGAACAATAAAGAGATAGTTGAGTACATTAATTCATACCGAAAAGAGAAGTTTAACACAGAATATAAAGTCGCTTATTATCCATACAATTGGAAGTTGAATGATGCCAAAATAACAGAGCATGCTTCATCTGAAACGAATGAGTTGAAATCACCGGTCCAAATCCTCCCATTAGATAATTCGTTGCAACTATTTACCGCAGGAAGTTTGCTAGCCCGAGGTAATATGGATGTTACATTATTCAATACACTTTACACCGAAAATAAAGGAAATTGGTTAGGTGTCGAAAATTCAGGTTATCGTTCAACTTTTGTAACGCATTTACTTCAATTTACAATAGGAACAAGTAAAAATAAACGTGTAAATGTTGGATTTGATTTGAGTTTTAAGTCGTCAGGACAATCTACTGATTCTACTTTTGGGGGAATTAGAAATGGGTTCTTATACAAGAATAATGACTCGAGCAGAGTTGGATTAACGAATGTTGGATTGAGAGTTAAAGTTCAACCTTTCAAAGCAGTGTCCGACTTTACAATTCAAAGTACACTTTCAATGCCAACCATCAAGCATCCTGAAGGATTTTCGTCCGCAACTGAACAGGATTTGTATTGGGCAGATTGGGACAGAATCACTTGGTGGAATCAATTATTTTACACAAAAACATTTGGTGATTTTCAATTGTTTACAGAGTTAGATTTCTTGTTTAGATTCAAGAATAACAAGAGTCAAATCGGAATGTTAGATCTACCAGCAAGTGTGTTTCTTTCCTATTTTCCAACAAAGAAAATTACAGTGTATGCCATGACTCAACATATGCAAAGATACACGAATGATATTGAGCCAAATAACCCTGAAATTACAGATTGGGTTATACCTTCAAATTATACAGCATCAGGGTTAGGGTTTAAATATCAATTATCATCTGATTTTAACGTTGAACTTTTATACACGAACTTCTGGCGAGCGCGCAATGCAGGGCTAGGTAGTACATTTAATTTAGGATTGAAATACTTAATTAGATAGTGAGATTCATATTCATATTTCTCTTTACTTTTTTTGTAGGGAACACTTGGTCCGCGCTGATAGATTCCGTGCGGTTTGAAGGGTTAACACATACGAAATCGAGTTACTTGGAACGTATAGTGAAATCGAAACCGGGATTAGAATATGATTCAATACGTGTTTCGGAGGATGTATGTTTACTTCGAAATTTGAATTTATTCTTCAATGTTGAATCCAGAATTGATCAGAAGTCGAAAGGGCATGTAGATGTCATTTTTATTATTCTAGAGGCTAAATATATCTATCCCATATTTTCAATCTCAGGGTTTAAAGGCCAACTAAAAGTAAATGCCGGAGTAAATCACATTAACTTTTTAGGACGAGCTCAAACCTTAGGGGGGATGTATCAGTATTATGACCGTCATTCTTTTTCATTGTATCATACTTCAAAAAGACACGCGAATTCTAAAACGGGACATGAAGTCTCCATTGCTAAAAACTCTACAGTTGAACCTTTATATTTTGTTGATGAGGATCAAGGTATTGATACTGTTAGTTCTTTTAATTTTGATAATTATTCAGTGTCATTAGGTGGTATTTTGTGGCTAGGTGAGTACTTTAATTTATCTGCAGGCGGACAGTATATGTATGAAGGTTATGGGCAACGTGATGATGCATTTACATTACCGAAGAAGCAGTTTTATTTTCAAAAGGGACAAGCAAGATTGAGTCTAGAATACAACAAGGTTGAGTATGTTTTTGAACATATGGAAGGGTTAATGGCAAAGGTTTATGGCGAGTATATAGGAACCAAAGATTACCCAGAAGCAAGATTTTTAAAAGGAACAGCGCAAGTTGGGTATTATCATGTGGTTGGTGAACGAAGTAATGTGGCGGCGAGTGCAAAGTTTGGATTAGCCACAAATAATAATAGTCCTTTCTCCCCATTTGTTTTAGACGGATTCATTAATGTGCGTGGTATTGGGAATAGAATGCAACGGGGAACAGGAGAACTCATTGTA
>JBFHHS010000218.1:0-4629 GCA_041596895.1 Crocinitomicaceae bacterium
AATTGGCTGCAGCTTTATAATTCTTTGTATGCGAAATAATGTCTTCGTAATACAATGCCAATTCCTTCGAATCTGTTAGGTTGTAAGCATCGTATTCTGAAAGCTTTAATTCGTTTGTGTATTTCATGAATAAATCCCTTGGTAATGCAGGCATTTCCGCTTTAATCTCATCAATTTGAGATTGTTTTATTACTAAAGGTTGTAAGTCTGGCTCCGGGAAAAAACGGTAGTCATTCGCAGCTTCTTTAGATCGCATTGATATTGTAACATTTTTCAAAGCATCATAAGAACGCGTTTCTTGAGCAATTTCTTCTCCTTTTTCAATCGCTTCAATATGTCTGTTGATTTCGAACTCAATCGCCTTTTGAACATTTCGAATGGAATTCATATTCTTTACTTCAACTCTTCGCCCAAATTCTTTTGAACCTTTCAGCATCACAGAAATATTGGCATCACAACGCAATGAACTTTCTTCCATATTCCCATCACAAATCTCTAAGTAACGAACAAGTTTTCTGATTTCAGTCAAGTAATTGTATGCTTCTTGCGAAGAACGTAAATCTGGTTCAGAAACAATCTCAACCAAAGGAACACCAGCACGATTTAAGTCAACTAACGTGTCAAAGACATCCACATCATGAATGCTTTTTCCTGCATCTTCCTCCATATGGATACGTGTCAGTCGAATGGCTTTTTCATTGCCCTCATCATCTTTAATGTAAACACGACCGTTGGTACAGATTGGCGTTAAATCTTGTGTAATTTGATAACCTTTTGGTAAATCTGGATAGAAATAGTTTTTTCTAGCAAAATTTTGATGTTCTGCAATGTCTGACTCACAAGCCAATCCTAAACGAATTGCAAACTCAATCGTTTTACGGTTCATTTTTGGTAATGTACCTGGGTGACCTACTGTAACGACACTAACATTGGTGTTAGGTGTAGCACCAAATTCATTTACGTCAGAAGAATAAGCTTTACTCTTCGTTAACATTTGTGCATGGACCTCAAGTCCAATGACGGCTTGGTATTTATCTCTAATTTCCGGAGACATAAATTATACTCTTGATATAAGTTCTTTCATAATAACTGTCATCTTAGGCTCTTGTTTGTTGGCAACTGCGATAACATCTTCAACACTTGTTTCCTGAATTCTTCCTGGAACACCTAGATCCGTGATAATAGAAATCGCAAAACAAGGAATATCCATATGTCTTGCAACAATCACTTCAGGGACTGTTGACATTCCAACTGTATCGGCTCCAATGGCACGTACATATTTATATTCAGCAGGAGTTTCTAATGTTGGACCTGTTAAACCGGCATAAGTTCCTGTCGCAACACGAATATTGTTCTCAGCGGCAATCGTTTTTGCAAGTTCAATCATTTTAGAATCATATGTGTGCATCATATCTGGAAACCTTGGACCTAAATCATCTAAGTTTTTACCAATTAATGGATGCGCTGGGAATAGATTGATGTGATCGTCAATAATCATAATCTCTCCAACTTCAAAATCAGGATTTACGCCACCAGAAGCATTACTTACAAATAAACGCTCAATACCCAAAAACTTCATAACACGCACAGGAAAAGTACATTCCTTCATTGTGTAACCTTCATAGAAGTGAAAGCGACCTTGCATTGCAACAACATGTTTTCCTCCAAGTTCACCAAAAATTAGTTTCCCTGAGTGACTTTGAACAGTTGAAACGGGGAAGTGAGGGATGTCTTCATAAGGAATTTCATCTATAATGTTAATTTCCTCGACTAATCCGCCAAGTCCAGTTCCTAATATAATACCAACGCTTGGTTTAACGTTAGTTCTTGATTGAATATAAGCTGTTGATTCTTTAAATTTCGTTAACATAATTATTTATAAGAAGGTTAAATTTTTGTCTGTCGTTTATTTCTGTTTTAATTGGTTGATAATACCATTTGTAATTATCGTTATTGATTTCCTCGAAATCTCTCAATCTCATGAAGTCTTTTTCGGTTGTAACGATTATTTTATTATCACTAGCAAAAGTATCAAATTTTTCATGAATATCCCTGATATCATCAGGTGTAAATAGGTGATGATCCTTGAATTTCAAATGTGTTACAGAATATTGCTTTTGTAAATGGGTTAATAGTGGGGTAGGATTGCCGATACCAGTGACTAACAAGACATTTTCTATTGTGCCTTTTTCATTCCTGTTAAAAGATACTAATTCATCATAAGTGATATGAGAAAAGAAGATTCGACTCGGGTCAAAATTGAATTCAGCTTTAATTAAAACTTCATCCTTTTCTGTGAGTTTTGGTGATTTGCTAATGATGATAATATCTGCTCTTTTCGCTCCAAGCTTACTTTCTCTTAAGTCACCTGCTGGTAAAATGTAGTCCTTTGTGAAACGGTGATTGAAATCTGTGATAAGTATGTTTAATCCCGCTTTTACCGCTCTGTGCTGAAATGCGTCATCGAGGATTATTAATCGGTTATGTGGATACTTTGATTGAATGTAATGCACTCCATCAACACGTTTTTCAGACACAACAACACATAGATTATTGCCGTATTTTGATTTGTAGAATAATGGTTCATCCCCAACTGAATCTGCATTATCCGAAATCAATACTTCTTTTAAACCTTTCGTAGAACGTCCATATCCACGACTTAAGGTTGCCGTGGTAATATTTTCTTTTATAAAATGATTAACGAGTAGATCAACATGAGGAGTTTTTCCTGTGCCGCCAACGGACAGATTCCCTACACAAATCGATTTTTGAGGGATCTCCAGTGATTTTTTTAAACCAACATTGAAAAGCCAATTACGAAAGGCAACAACAATCCCGTAAATCCAACTGAATGGAAGCAAGAGAATTCGAAGTTTCCGCATGTACGTTTAAATTTTGCCAGCTATTCGTTGTGATAGTCCGAAAAAGCTTGTTCGTCTGCATAATAGTAAATCTTTACCGAAGCAGTATCATCTAGGAAGTTAATTTTTCCAACATCAACACGATTTACAGTTAAGCCTGTACGTGCTTCAATATCAGCCTTCATTTCTTCATAGCGATCCGGAACAATCAAATCTATGCGTTCATAAACGATTGTTTTTCGCGTCAAGTGCTTCACTAACCAAAGATATTCAAGACCGTAAGTTACTCCAACAACAGTAATGTTAATCAATGCCATTTCAGCCAAACTAATTTTCTTAGATGCCAAGGAGTTAACTACACTAATTCCGATAATCAAGAAGAGGTAAGTCATCTCCTTAATCTCTATGGCATCAGTTCTGTATCGAATAATTCCAAAAATAGCGAATAAACCTAATCCCATACCAGTATCGATATCTAGCTTCTTTAGTCCAAAACAAAGGAAAAAAGTAATTAAACCAATGAGGTAATAAGTAAAGAGATAATCCTTTCGTTTTGTAATTGGGTAATACAAATAACGAATGATGATTGTCATAAACGTTATGTTTACAATCAGTCTGAACAGTAATGTGTAAAAATCATTACTAAATAGCTTCAGATTAATAATCTCCGTTAAAGATTCTAAAACGATAATGTTAGGAAGCATTGGCTTGTAGTTTATTGATTTGTAATAGTTTTTTCTTAAATCTGTTGTATTTTACATTTTCCTTTCCGTACATATCAATGATACCAACACAGTATTTACTGATTTTTAAAGGGCGAATGTAATTGTCTTTCATTACCTGATAAAACGGTGAAGTTCTGTTTGATCTTCCTTGTTTCAATTCGGCAATAATAATATCTTGAATTAATTTAGTTTCTCCTTTCCATTCAAAACTCAAATCGATGTCTAAAGTTAAACGTTCATCAAATTGTTTGCTAACCAAAGTGATGCGACTAAAACGATTCATTAATGAAGGCTCAAGACGCTCCGATTCTGGATTTACTGTTTTTATGAAGTCATAATGCTCATTAGATAATTCTAATGGAATTTTATCGACTGGAATCCTTCGCTTGTCTGTTCTACCTTTTACCTTGTGTTTTACTTCTAGAAAAGTGATTTTTGAATCGATGTAAGTTCTATAGCGAATTTTAAAACGATTTACCCTTCCGCGATGATGATCTTCATAGTTAATCAAATCATGGTCGTAATAAAGACTTTCATAGCGTGAGATTAGGTTATCCCCAACCTTTAAAATGTAATAATCTTTGGCGAGGACCGGTAAAATTTCAAGAAGTTTTTGTTGTGTGAAAGCGAACTTGGTGTCAACACGATTCATCAACTGAACTTTGTCCATTTCATTCAATCCAATAGGATCAAATAAAGCAGTTGCAGAATGAAATTGACTTGTTGACATTAACTCAAAATTAATAGAATGTTTTGATTAAGTTAAAACAATCTAGATTAATTGAGATGACATTGGAAATGAAAACTTGCGTAAAGAATTAAGAAAACAATAAATTAAATTAATCCTAAGCAGATTTTCATACGAATGATGCGTTTCACAGATGCGTCTACTCTTGATTTAAACACTTCATTTTTAAGGTATTCGGTTTTAATTTCCTTGTGAGCTCTTCGAGCATTTTTTGGCATTAATAAAATATCACACCCAGCATCAATTGCCTTGACTGAAGCGTTTGGGAAACTGGCAACACCTCCCATGTTCATGG
>JBFHHS010000219.1:0-4588 GCA_041596895.1 Crocinitomicaceae bacterium
CCGACACCAATAGAAAGAAATTCATTGGAATACTTTGGTGCAACAGTCTCTGATGGACTTTCTTCTTGTGCGAAGGAAATCGAAAAAGTTAATGCTAATACAAAGGCGGTAAAAAGCCAATTAGTCCTCATAGAAATAGAATTTTATAATCCTTAAACATCTTTTTCAATAAAAAATTGTGTTCTTTGCAGTCTTAGTTTATATCTATAGTTGATTAGACGTAAAAATAATATATATAGTTGACTACGGAGAAATAAATTAGAAATTAGAAGGAATATGTTCACACTGGCCAATTTATTTACTGCCTCAAATTTAATTTCTGGAATTCTCGCAATTCTTTTTGCGTTGATGGGAAGATTGGATTTGGCGCCGTACGCAATTTTCGCAGGTGCTTTATTTGATTTTCTGGATGGCTTCGTGGCTCGACTTTTTAAAACGACAGGGGAGTTAGGGAAACAACTGGATTCTTTGGCGGATATGATCACTTTTGGAGTCGCTCCAGGTGTGATGATGTTGGTTGTGCTGACCGTCGATCCAAATAGTTTAAATGATTTGAATGATGTCGCCAAAATTAAAGAGGGGGTGGATGACTGGTTTGTGGGCTTGTTCAATGGCGAGTTGGATTTGATTCCATTGGCTGGGTTAATCATTCCGTTCTTTTCGTTGTTTCGTTTGGCTAAATTTAATATTGATACAAGACAATCAGAATCGTTTATTGGACTACCAACTCCGGCAAATACGTTGTTTTTCACGACATTTCCTTTGGTGTTGACAAGTATGATTCATAATTCTGAACCTGTGGGCGAAGTTTATTTGGTGTTGTTTAATACGTACTTTTTAATTGTATTGATGACGCTGATGGGACTGTTAATGGTTTCGGAAATTCCATTGTTTTCTTTAAAGGTCAAACATTTTAAGTTGAAAGGGAATGAAATAAGATTTTCATTTTTGTTAATAAGTTTGATATTTATTCTTGTTTTCAAAGTGTGGTCTATAGCATTAATAGTATTTTTGTATCTCGTATTTTCAATAATAGAAAATTCAATTTTTAAAAAGAATAAAGATGAAGTTTAAAGCAGAGATCGACGTGATGCCATTAGACGCATTACTTGACCCACAAGGAAAAGCCGTAACAAGCAGTATGAAAAACATTGGATTAGAGTCAATTGATGGTGTTCGTATTGGAAGACATGTACGTTTGTTCGTTGAGGCTTCTAGTCAAGAAGATGCAACTCAAAAAGTGGAAGAAGCTTGCAAAAAGTTGTTAGCGAACCAAATTATGGAAAAGTATACGTTTCAGATCGAAGCAGTGTAATTTATCAGATTTAATTTTCTCGAATTAATACATCTCCGCCAGCTTTGTAAAGAAGTTTTTTTTGGGTGGTCTACAATAGTTTACTTATCTTGAAGTTGTTAGCTTTAAGAAAGCAATATGTAAATACAGTCATTTAAGATGTTTTAACAGTTTGGAATGAACATTTGTTTGGATACAGCGTATAGAGAAAATTAAATAATACTTGCGATATGTCAGAATTACAAGAACCACAGAAGAAAAGCAACGGAGGTTATGTTGCAGTAATCATACTTTTATTGTTATTGCTAGGTGCGATGGCGTATTTATGGTCTTCGAAAAATAGCCAGTTGAATCAGTGTGAAAACGACAATAAAGCGTTGAATGCTGACATGGAAGGAATGAATGAAATGATGTCTGGTTACGTTGGTGGTATGACCAATGATATCAAAACGGACTTTAAAAATATGCTTTCTACGTATGATGCGCTTTTAGCAAAAGATGCTTCTCAGGCGGATTCGATTAATAAGCAAAAAGCCGAGATTCAAGAGTTGCTAGCGAAAGTGGAGCGTGGAAATATGAGTGCTCGTCAATTGTTCATGGCACGTAAGGAGATTGAAACAATGAAAGGGATTATGAGAGGATATATCGTTCAAATTGATTCTTTGAATACCCTGAATTTGCAGCTGACGAATGATTTGGAAACAAAAAATACACAATTAACTGCAACGACTACTGAGCGTGATCAGTATAAAACAGCTGCGGAAGAAAGTGCTGCTAAAGTGAAAAAAGGCTCTAGATTACAAGCGTATAACTTTAGCTCTGGAGCGTTGAAAATGAAGTTGAATAATACAACAACCGAAACAACGAAGGCTAGAAATGCAGTTCAAATTCAATCGAGTTTTACAATTTCTGAAAATCCAATCACAGTTCCTGGAAAGAAAACGGTTTACCTTCAGGTGGTCACTCCAGAAGGAAAAACGTTACAGTCAAGCGCAAGTAATGTTACAGCGGTTGATGGTGGCTCCGTGGCGTATTCAGATAAGAAGGTGATAGACTACAATAATCAAATGATTGATATGGCTATTTACTATAAGTTAAATGGAGAAGAATTATCGAAAGGGAATTATAAAGTGAATATATATTGTCAGGGTCAATTAATTGGTACGGACAGTTTTACATTAAAATAAATTAGGTAATAGGTTAGGTATGGTAAATATTTTTATCGCAAATTTAGATTGGAGTATTACTTCAGAGGACCTGAAGGCAACATTTTCGTCTTTTGGTACAGTAACATACGCACATGTGGTGTACGAGAAGGAGACGAAACGCTCAAAAGGTTTTGGCTACGTTGAAATGGAGGATACAGATCAAGCGATTAATGCGATTAATGCCTTGAATGGAATTGAAGTGAATGGCAGAGCAATTGATGTTAAAATTGCTTCGCCAAAGGACAATCGTCCGAAAAAATAAGTTTAAAAAATTTTTAGATTATGTCAAATGCAATTGATCAAGGACACGTTAATGTATCTATTGATGGATCGGGAATAGCAACGGTTGAATTTGGTCACCCATTGAGTAATTCATTGCCTGGTAAAATTTTACAAAAATTAGCGGAGTCTATTACTTCTTTAGGAGAAAATGACGATGTTAAAGTGATAATACTTCGCTCAGCAGGGGAAAGAGCTTTTTGTGCTGGGGCTAGTTTTGATGAATTAATTTCAATCAAAGATTTAGAAACTGGTAAAGTGTTTTTCTCTGGTTTCGCTAATGTGATTAATGCGTGTCGTAAATGTCCTAAGTTTATTATTGGACGCGTTCAAGGGAAAGCTGTTGGTGGCGGAGTAGGAGTTGCGTCGGCAGTAGATTATTGTTTTGCTACAAAATATGCTGACGTAAAACTTTCTGAATTGGCGGTCGGAATTGGTCCATTTGTAGTTGGTCCTGCGGTTGAACGAAAAATGGGATTGTCTGCAATGAGTCAATTGGCGATTAATGCGTCAGAATGGCGATCAGCTCGTTGGGCGAAAGACAATGGGTTGTATGCTGAGATTTTTGATACGACTGAAGAAATGGAAGAGCGTATCTATACCTTGGCTAAAAAATTGTCCAAGTCGAATCCTGAAGCAATGAGCATGTTAAAAACAGCGTTCTGGCAAGGAACAGAACATTGGGATAATTTATTAAAGGAACGTGCAGCAATGAGCGGTGAATTGGTTTTATCTGATTTTACCGTGAATGCAATCAATGCTTTTAAAAAGAAGTAGAAAGAACTGCGAATATTGATTATTTTAAAGAGGGTCTGTCAGGATCCTCTTTTTTTCTCAAGTTATATTACGATTGCTTTTTTTAATATTTTAATATTTCATCAATCGACAAGAAAATAAAGTGTTGCAATCTTTTTTAATAAAGGTTTGTTAATAAACCTAGAAATCATATCTTTGCACCCCTGATTTAGGGGAATTGTCTTATTTATAAATTAAATTATTGTGGATACATTAAGTTACAAAACAGTCTCTGCGAACAAGGAAACTGCTGATAAGCAGTGGTTTGTAGTAGATGCTGAAGGCCAAACATTAGGTCGTTTAGCAAGCAAGGTGGCGAAAATCATCCGTGGAAAACACAAACCGAATTTCACGCCTCACGCAGACTGCGGCGACAACGTTATCGTTGTGAATGCAGCAAAAGTATCTTTCTCAGGTGCTAAATTAGTCGATAAGGAGTACGTTAGATATACTGGATACCCAGGTGGACAACGTTTTACTTCTGCTAAAGACATGTTAGCGAAGCACCCAGAAAGAATGGTAGAAAAAGCGGTTAAAGGGATGTTACCTAAAAACACGCTTGGACGTCAATTATTTACTAATCTAAAAGTGTACAAAGGTGGTGAGCACAATCAAGAAGCTCAAAAACCAACAGTACTTAATTTAGATACATTCAAATAATGAACATGGAAGTAATTAACACACTAGGAAGAAGAAAAACAGCTGTTGCAAGAGTTTACTTGTCAAAAGGTAAAGGTAATGTAACTGTAAATAATAGAGACTACAAGGAGTTTTTCCCTGTTGCGGTTCTTCAATCTAAGATTGTTCAGCCATTTACATTAACAGATACTGTTGATCAGTATGATGTTAAAGTTAATGTTGCTGGAGGTGGTATCAACGGTCAAGTTGAGGCTATTCGTCTTGGAATATCAAGAGCATTGGTTGAATTGAACGAAGAAAATAAGCCTTTGTTGAAAGAAGAAGGTTTAATGACTCGTGACCCAAGAATGGTTGAGCGTAAGAAACCAGGTCA
>JBFHHS010000220.1:0-4586 GCA_041596895.1 Crocinitomicaceae bacterium
AAATTTAAATATACACAAGACATTGAAGTCATTGACGGTGAAGGTTTTTTCTTTCAACCATGTAGCGACTTCTGTGAAAAATGCACGATTTACGATCAACGACCGAAGAAATGTGCTAGTTTTAATTGTGGCCTTTTAGATTCGGTTCAAACCAATACAACAAACCTGAATGAAGCTCTACAAATCATAGCATCAGTAAAACATCAAAAAAAGACTATTGAACAAAAAATGGAAAACTTAGTCGATGAATTTAAAGGCAAATCATTTTATTTCAAAACATTAGAACTCAAGAAAAAACTCAAACAGTCTTATTCTGAGCATCAATTAACAAATGAACAACTTATATTATTGAATGAATTGGAAACACTCGAAAAGCTCATATATTCTAAATTTAAGCTCTCATAACAAATACCCAATTTATTCATAATCTAGCACGTCATATTTGAAATACACCTATCTTTAATCTTGAATTATCAGCTCTCTTATTTATCACATTTATAGATTATAAAAAATGAATTTATTAGAATTAAGAATACTTGAAACAGCTATAGCAGTGGTGTTATTTTTTTTGATTCGCCTCACTTTTGTACGATTAATTGATCGCACGGTAAATAAAAAGCTGTTGCAAAAAACACGGGGGAAAATCATGAAGAAATTCTTCCAAATTATTCTAATTTCAATTACAGGATTGTTCATTTTAACCGTATGGGGTGTGGATCAATCTCAATTATTCATGTTCATGGCATCTGTGCTTACCGTTTTAGGAATTGCACTTTTTGCTCAATGGTCGCATTTATCTAATATTACTTCAGGAATCATAGTGTTTTTCAGTCACTCAATTAAACTAGATGATACCATCACAATCTTAGACAAGGATTTTGAAGTTGAAGGAAGAATCAGTGACATTGGACTCTTCTTTATAAAATTAAAGACCGTGGACAGTGAAGAAATCTCTTTACCAAACAATGTGTTCTTGCAAAAAATGATCAAAAGAAAGTCAACAAAAAAGAGAACAAACGAAACAAAGAAGATTTAATAAAATCCTTTATTTTGAATTAAATTGTTAATACCAACGACATGCGAAATAAAATCGTACTTATTGTCTTCATACTTTTCGCCTCGTGGAATATTGCCCAAATAAACTTCATAAAAACAATGGGGGGACCAGTTATCGAGCGGACAACTCTTTTTGGTGAATGGAATGCAATAGCAGCCAGTGATCCTCATGTTTTGTTTTACAATGACACCTTACATATGTGGTATACAGGTGTTGGCTGGAGCTCATCTTCAGACACTAGCGTTCATCAAAGAATTGGCTATACATGGTCGTTAGATGGTTTAAACTGGAATGAACATGCTCAAAACCCAGTTTTAGGACCTTCAACAAGCTCTTGGGATGATCTTGGAGTCGAAACACCGACCGTAATTATTGATCCTTCCGCTCCAAGTTCTGAAAAATATAAGCTTTGGTATGCAGGCCAAAATAGTACGACTAATGTTTATGACATTGGATACGCAACATCTCCAGATGGAATAAATTGGAACAAATATTCAAGCTCTGTTTTACAGACAGGGCTAGCTTCTTCATGGGAAAATGCCTATTTAGAAGGTCCATCGGTTTTATTGCATAATGACACCTTAAAAATGTGGTATGCCTCTGTTGATGTTATTGGAGATGGTCAACCTACAGATTTCACCGGAAATATTGGTTACGCATGGTCGCTTGATGGAATCAATTGGAATAAACACGTGGATAATCCCGTTTTTACGTCATATAATTCTACAGGTTGGGACCTTGCTTCTGTTGCCGATCCACATGTAATCTACCACGATGGAAAATTTCATATGTTTTATGCTGGACTAAATTCTTGGAGCAATGAAAATTTTAAAATGGGATATGCATATTCTTTTGATGGCATCAATTGGATTAGACCTACAACAACTCCAGTTTTAGAATTAGGAACTAATGGTGACTGGGATGATGAAGATGCCTCCTATGGATGCGTTATCTATAATGCCTCAATAAATAAATATCAAATGTGGTATACCGGTATAGATTCTAATTATCCATCGGGAAATTTAACAGATTACTACTACGAAATTGGTTACGCATCAGCTACAAATACGCTTTCAACATTAAATAAAGAAAGTTTCGAGTTCAATAACCACGTGTATCCCAACCCAACTCTTGATCTTGTAACACTTGGAGGTATGGAACAGAATCTTGCCATCATCAGTGTTTCAGGTCAAGACGTCACACCTCTAGTTTCCATTCACATCAACGCAAATAATAAAACAGTGTTAAACCTGTCCTTATTGGATCAAGGAGTATATATGATTATAACCAAATCGCGGACGTACAGGGTTTATAAAAATTAATCCCTATTCAAAACTTAAATACAAGTATCTTTATCATTTCGAATCATACACACATATAATCCAACTCAATGTCTTCAGACAAAAAGCAACAAGTAAAAGCGAGACTACATCCTAGGAATAGAAACCGAGAAAGATATGACTTGAACGCACTGATTGACGTAATTCCTGAATTAAACGTGCATGTTCGACCGAATAAATTTGGGGCAAATACCATTGATTTTTCTGATCCAAAAGCGATTAAAATGTTAAATCAAGGCTTGTTAAACCATTATTATGGTATAAAACATTGGGACTTCCCTGAAAAAAACCTCTGTCCTCCAATCCCAGGTCGTGCTGACTATATTCATTATGTTGCTGACCTATTAAGTGAAAGTAATTTTGGAAAGGTTCCTATTGGAGAGAAGGTAACTTGTCTAGATATTGGTATAGGTGCAAATTGTATTTATCCAATAATTGGAGTTTCAGAATATCAATGGAAATTTATTGGTTCCGATGTTGATGTTAAGTCAATTGAATCTGCTGAAAATATTATTGACGCCAACCCTTCCTTAACGGGAAAAATAGAATGCCGATTACAATCGAACCCAACTTCAATTTTTCGAAATATTCTTAAGACTGAGGAAATAATTGACATTACAATATGCAACCCACCATTTCACTCGTCGCTTAAGGATGCTCAAACGGTCACTCAAAGAAAGGTAAAAAACCTCTCGGGAAATAAAATCGTTGCAGATAAGGTGAAATTAGCAGGTGTAAGCAATGAATTAATATGTGACGGCGGCGAAATTCAATTTCTTCAAAACATAATTAAAGAAAGTAAACAAAATGGACAAAATTGCTTCTGGTTCACAACCTTAGTATCGAAACAATCAAACCTGAAAGCAGTATATCGTGCTCTAGACAGAGTCAATCCTTATCAAATTAAAACAATCCCCATGGGAACAGGAAATAAAACAACACGAATCGTTGCATGGACATTTCAGAATAAAGAAGCACAGAAAAAATGGAGACTGAACCGATGGAATGCATAATATAACCCATTCATTTTAATTGGCTTACTCTTAAAAACTGAAGTATAATGTACACTGAAAATCAACATGTAAATTCCATTTTAGTACGTGACTTTGACGGCACACAAATTAATCTCATAAATAAATACACAGGAAAAACACTTTTGATTATCATATATAATAATCAGTGTTTAGGTTGTACCGGTCGCGCAATACCCCTCGCCTACCAATTTCAAAAAGATTATCCAGACATACAAGTTATTGGAATACACACCAATTTCAATTCGAGTCCTGTTACAGGGGAAGATATAAAAAGCATTTTTACAATTGATGAAATCCCGTTTCCAATTTATATTGATCCAGACAATTCAGTCTATCAACAATTTAACTCATCTGGTACGCCACAGTGGCTCATAATAAACAAAGCAAGTCTATTAACGAACAGTATCTTTGGTTCTCAAGAAGGAGCACAGAATCGATTATTCTATGCACTGGAGCAGCTAAAGTGAAAAACTGTTAAATCTTTCCAGAATCATTCAAGTCATTAAATATTCGTTTAACTTTGTGTCGTACACGATATAATCGCGAACAATAATTATAAAAAAAATAGAAATGGAATTAATTGACAAACTAAAGTGGCGTTACGCTGCAAAAGCAATGAATGGGAAGGCAGTTCCTGAAGATAAAATAGACCGCATCATTGAAGCAATTTCCCTGTCTCCAACATCAAGTGGACTTCAACCATTTGAAGTTATAATGATAAAGAACCAAGAAGTAAAGGAGAAAATTCGACCAATCGCATGGAACCAATCTGTTATTACGGACTGTTCTCACCTGCTTGTATTTGCCGCTTGGGACACATATACAGCTGACAGAATAAACAAAATGTTCGATTTAACGAATTCGGTAAGGGGATTTAAAAATGAAGGATGGGAGAATTACCGTCAATTACTTTTAAATAGTTATCCTCAAAAGGATCCAGAAGTAAATTTCAATCATGCTGCCAAACAAGCATACATTGCATTTTCCCAAGCCATTTCCGCTGCGGCATTTGAAGGTGTTGATAGTACGCCACTAGAAGGGTTTGACCCAGATGCATTAGATGAAATCTTAGGATTAAGAGAAAAAGGATTAAGATCATGTGTGATGTTACCTATTGGATACAGAGATGAGGAAAATGACTGGCTAGTGAACCTA
>JBFHHS010000221.1:0-4574 GCA_041596895.1 Crocinitomicaceae bacterium
ATCAGGAGAACTTGCAGATACTATCGTTGCAGTTCCTTTTGCTCCTGATATATATCTTGCAGGATTCAAACGAACCCAATCTGAAATATGCAAAATATGCCCTCTTGATCCAGTACTTCCTGCAACGTGATCATTCCAATTCTGATTACCTAAAGCACCATCCGATAAGGTCTTTGAAGCAGATCTTAACTGAGCCGTTGCCACTCTTATGTGCTCCTCGCTAGGCCAAGTACTTGTAGACTTTGTAAGCACTTTTGTTGACAATGGTATATAAATGTAATTGGTCTGTGGATTTGCATCTGTTCCAGCAGTTAAAACAATTGTCTTCGCAGGACTAACATCGAGGTTATAAAGACCAGTTGAAAAATTCATCGTTAAATGATTACTGGCATCTGATCTGGTCAAAGATCCTGTGATTACCGTTCCGCTTGAAGTGATTCGAAAATCAAACGATTGCAGAAAATTGCCATTCCATCCATTTTCTAAAATATCTCGGGCACCTCCTTTCATGTTTACATTGATAGACCCATTTGAAGAATCTACAACCAAGCAGGATCCAATCTTTATGATGTAGTTGGGATAAGCAGGGCGAATATTAGTAAATGCTCCTGCTGTTGTTGCACTGAGATATAAGTCTTCTCCTGAACCACATGATGAAGTATTTAGACCTCCAACTGATCCAAACGTAGTAATCAATCCTTCTTCTCCTGATCCAATCGTATGCGTAGCAACTCCTATTACCCGGTCACATGTTGTATCAACATCTGCTTTCGCCAATTGAATAGTTGGAAGTCCTTGATAAGCTGTATCGATATAAACAATCGAGCCATTTGGAATATCTGCACCTGTATTGTTAATCCTTACCCATAATTCTTCACCAATGTTCATTGTAACATCTGAAATGTCATTATAAAAAGACATTACCTTCTTGGTTGAATCATAAAACAAACGCCCTTCGCCATATGCGGTTGTTGTATCAGGATGGAACTGAGTATAAATGGTCGTATCTCCTGTTAACACAACAGTATCTCCCGCCAATACAAGATACTCAGTAGCTTCTACTGTCTTAGCTCTTACCCTGCTTTGCTGCGAAATGCCGACCATAGAGATCAGCATTAAAATAATCAATAGTAAATTCTTCATTATTGCTCGTTTAAAAAGGTTATTAATGTCATATCTAAGTCAACACCACTACCGGCAATCGTAACATATAATTGCTTATCTCCATCAACTCCTAATGCCATTCCAATGTCTTCATTAAAAACAGGATCGCCAGCAGTCAAATTTATTGAAGCAAGAACATCATCACCGTCAATAGTTGTTCCAATATAAACTTCAATTCCGGTTCCTGAATTTGCCTTAATGGTTAAATATGAAGCAAGATATCCATCGCTTACTGTCCAATCAGTGAAGCTTGTTGATGCATTTGATTTCGATAGTACTTTCATTGTTTCTTTCTCCGTTTCATCGCAATCAAAACCTGTGTCATGTGTGTTCAGGCCAATTACGCTAGTTTGTGATAAATTAACTGCTAATGTCTTTAGGTTTACATTCTCCCCGTCAGTGTATTCCGGCAATGCTGTCTTTGTGTACTGGATTTCATTTACAAAAAACAAGTCATGAGCAAGTGCAATCCTAATCTTTTCAATGAACTGTTCTGGAAGTAAAACCGTTGACAACTTCATAACACGAATAACTTCATCAAGCAAAGTTGTAATTTCATCTAAGTTGTCCCAGGTCTCCAATTCTCCTGAAGCATCTCCAAGCCTCAAAGAACATTCTAATCGCATTGCGTGAACAATCCCTTTGCTGTAATCAACTTCAAAATTATTTTCGATGTTCGCCCACTGAATAAGCTTTAGTGATTCGTCTTCTTCACTCAGTATGTCAATGATCTCTGACTTATACTTGTAATCTACTCCGTCAGTTGTGTTCGTGACCATAAACCAAACCTTACTACTCCCTATGGTTGAAAAATCTATTTCAAACTGCCAGTAAAAAGATCCACCTGTAAACCATTGCAAAGTATGCGTAAACGACACACTGCTTCCGTCAGGCTTATAACCAACGAAAACAGGAACCGTAGATGAAATACTGGTTACTGCTTTGATCTGAATTGTAACTACATCTGTATCGTAGTACTTTTGAAAGTATGGCCTTGTCCTGAAGTTCCTATTATAAACATTCCTGTAAGGCTGGTTATTGAAGTTCGGCAGTTCATCATCAACTACCCAAAACCGGAAACTATTTGCTAAACTAATTATCATTATACTTTGGTTTTAGTTTCATTATAAAAAGCTGTTATCTGAGATGATGTCAACGTCCCTTTAGCTCCAACCGAATAAGCACAATCGATAGTGCCTGGTATTATAGAACTAGGATGGTCTATTATTTTAACATTGCCACCAAAATCACGACTATCCCCAGTTCCATAAGTGGATATAGTAGGAGGTGATGTTTTCGATCCAATAGTAATTACAACAAAATTATTATTGAATGATATTGCAGCAAAATTCCACTGATTAAGAGGTACAGCACCGCTTGGCGTATCAATTGCATTTGCAGAAATACCGCCAGTTAATACCCTTATACGTTCGGCAGTTAATAAATAGACAATGATTTTAGTATTAGTAAGCAATACTTCTGAGAATCCAACCGATGGAGTTTTAAACCACATCATTGCCGTAAACGAATTGACTCCAATAGCATCTTCTCCTAAGTCAAACACACTGGTAGCAACAGCCCAACGGCCTACAGTATATGACCCGTTTGTTTCCAATGTAACGTCAGTATTAACAACGGTCTTCCCTGTTTCTTCACTAAGCGCATTGTCAGTGCCATTAAAATAATAGTAATAATCATCAGCCTTTGATTCTATAGGAGTAACTGCATCTAAATTGCATCTTAACAGTTCTAAGTATGCTTTCTTGTTCCTGAGATTCGTGTTGACATCCAATATCCATCCGTACTTAGTGTCTGACAACTTTATTAATCCTCTAGGGTTGACATCAATCTTTGCAACATCAGCAGCATAAAACGGACATTCTACGATGTACTTTTCAGCATAATACCTTGGCTTTTCATAATACCAAAGAATAGGATTGATACTAAACGTATTACTTTCTGCAAGGAAGTCTAATTCGCCAGTTATCTTCGTAGTGAATGCTTGATATCCGGTATTTGTCATCTTAGGAATCCAACTACCTACATTCCTTATTAAACTAGCATGAATATGCTTATACCACCTCTTAACCGTTCTTGCAGGAGTCAGTCGTTGGTTGTATGTTTCATCAGCATCGAATTCTGCACCGCCAGTTGAAATGTCTTCTTGAGTTCGCGCGACAAAATCATTGACTCCATTTCTATGTAGGTCAATCAAATAAACACTGTCATCCTCCTCAATCGAATCCTTATCCTCTGCTTTGATGTCTCGCAACTTCACAATACTAACCGTAGATGCACTAAAAGGATTTATCAAGCTTAAAATAGATTTAAAATTATTGAGCACAGTAGACCAACTAGACTTCCTGTTGAATTCGTACAATCCATTTGCATTATCGCTCTCCGAATTACTATACCCGGCTTCGATTGAATTATAGTGCATGTCAGGAATTACTTGCTTTCTTATAGATGCTTCTCGTATGCGATCTGACAAATCAAGAATTACATTAGCATCGTAAACATAATCCAAGTCCTCAATCCTTACTTTTTGAACTCCTGAAATAGTTTCGATACTTAACGATATAGGCATAATGGAGTTCATAGAATCAAACAACTCAGCAAGCGTGACATTCAATTTAGTATCTAATGTTCCTGTGTTTGCGTCTCTGATACTTGTTCCTGTCGTTAAACTGATTAGTTCTCCATCCGTAGGGTAAGTTGTGAGCATTGAGTCTGTACGTCCAAATTTGGAACTGTAAACAGGGTTTACATTGCCTGTTATTTTCTGAACGGCTCTTAAGAAACATTCATAAATAGGCATAGCCTTGATGTCTATTTGTTCAATTACCTTGTCATATCGAACATCGGCATTGAATGTCTGAGCAACATTAATCGTATTATTGACTAATATATACAAAATGTGACTTTCTGGTGCATCAGTAAGGGTAACTGTTATGTCAAATGAGTAATCCCAAACAAAAGCAGTCGAAGTTTTTATATCAGTATCAATTATCGTGGTAGTGAACGTTCCATCAGCCTTTATTCTACGCAAAACAAGCTGTACAATGTAAGGAGCAGCACCGTTCATGGACATATTGCCGTTGATAGTGCCTCTTAGTCGATAGGAATTGACTGTAAGGTTTCTTACATAAGCACTATCAATAGTAAGAGGAGTTCCAACCTCAACAGAACTAGCTTCACTCAAATTAGACTTGACAATCTTTAACGGTATGATGTAGTTATTGGCTACGATTTCATTAACGGTAGACTCATCCCAAATAACAGTATCGTTAATATGATATTCAGGCAATTCAATGGTCAAATTCTCAATCGAAAAAGGAGTTATCGAGCCATTCTCAACTGTCTTCAAATTATAAAGATCCAAGGATACTTCATCTCTGCTTCTTACTTTC
>JBFHHS010000222.1:0-4566 GCA_041596895.1 Crocinitomicaceae bacterium
ACTTCAAATGTGTATCCTTTTCAGTAATTTAGCGGCATGATTTTATACAACGTTACCGTAAGTATTGATGAGCGCGTTCATCATGAATGGCTTGAATGGATGAAAACAAAACATGTTCCAGATGTCATGGCAACTGGTTGCTTTATTGAGAGTAGAATTTCGCGTGTGCATGGAGAAGAGGAAGGAGGATTGTCTTTTGCTATTTCATACCTGTGCAAAACACAAGAAGACTACGATCGATACACAAAGGAGCACGCAGCAGAATTACAGCGTGAACATGCGTTGAAATATAACGGTCAATTTGCAGCATTTAGAACAATGTTGACGGTGATCGAAGAATTCAAAATATGAGCGTAAAAGCAAAAAAACACCTCGGACAGCATTTCTTAAAGGACATGGTTGTTTGTAAACGTATTGCAGACACCTATGGTGCGCACCGAGATTGCAAGAAAGTGCTAGAAATAGGGCCAGGAATGGGGGCGTTGACTGATTTCTTATTGGAAGAGGAAAAAGGCTTAGATGTGTGGGTGATGGATATCGATACTGAAAGTATCGACTACCTAAAGGCGCATAAACCGGCACTAGATGGTAAAATTATAGAAGCTGATTTTTTGAAAACTGATTTGAAATCCTTAATGGGTAATGAACCGTTTGCCGTGGTTGGAAATTTTCCATACAACATCTCTTCACAGATTATGTTTAAATGTTTGGAGTTGAGAAATCAAGTTCCGGAAATTATGGGAATGTTTCAACGTGAGGTTGCTTGGCGTATTGCTGAACCTCCTGGAACAAAACAACGCGGTATTCTATCGGTATTGATGCAAGCTTATTATGACATTGAATATTGTTTCACCGTGGATGAGCACGTTTTTGATCCTCCACCTAAGGTGAAATCAGGGGTTATACGATTGACACGAAACGATCGCGAATCATTGCCTTGCGATGAGAAATTATTCAAACAAATTGTGAAACTGAGCTTCAATCAACGTAGAAAAACAATCCGAAATTCAATCAAACAATTTATCAAAGGGAAAGGAGTTGAACATGAATTATTGGCACTTCGCCCTGAAGCTTTGACCGTGGATCAGTTCATTGAATTGACACAGTTGGTAGAAGCGAATCTTGATTAGATTGAATTCAAATAACTAAGAAATCAAGCTGGAGCATTGAAATATGTAAAAATTTGATTTAATTTGTAATCTATAAATAATTGAAATTATGACATTATCAGGATTTTTCTACGGATTGGGTGACTTTTTAGGGATGACTTTCAGATTGTTAGAAGCTGACATGATTGGAAACATCTTCAACTATGCATGTATTGCATTGGGGTTCGTTGGATTGTTTATTTGGTTAAACATGCAAAAGAAATTCAACGCAGCTGCTGAGAACAATCCAGATCAGTTGAAATAATCACTGAAATTAAAAATAGTTAAGGTTGTCGTTAGACAACCTTTTTTTTTGTCCAAAAACTCCAAAAATTTCTCTTAACTTTAATCTTATGGGTACATATAGTGTAATTATCACCGCAGGAGGAATAGGGAAGCGAATGAATTCAGATCTTCCTAAGCAATTTATTGAAATCAATGAAAAGCCAATTCTCATGCATACAATGTCGCAGGTGTACCATTGTAACCCCAAGTTTCAGATTATCCTTACGCTTCCCGAAGATTGGAAAACCTATTGGGAAGAATTGTTGGTAAAACATGATTTTAGAGTTCCTCATCGCATTGTTGATGGAGGAAAAGAGCGCTACCATTCTATTAAGAATGCACTTGAATACTGCTATGGAGATTATATTATTGTACACGATGGTGTTCGTCCTTTGGTAGGATATAAAACCTTAAAGCGTTGCTTAGATGCAGTGAAAAAATACGATGCTGTAATTCCTGTTGTTGACCTTAAAGAGTCATTGCGAGTAAGCACGGATAAAGGAACGAAAGCCGTAGATAGATCAATATATAAAATTGTTCAAACTCCTCAGTGTTTTAAGAAAGAGATATTAATCAAGGCATACAGTTTGCCGTTTCATAACGGAATTACAGACGACGCCAGTTTAGTTGAAGAGGCGGGTTTTGAAGTGAAAACCGTTGAAGGAAACGAAGAGAATATTAAAATAACAAGCAAGGTCGATTTGAATTTTGCAGAATTGTTTCTTAAATAACGATAAAATCCATGGCGAGAAATCCAATAATGGTATCTTTGGCGCCTATTCTATTGAACTATGAAAGTAACAGATCATTTAAGTCAGGCGAAAGACACTTTGTTTTCATTTGAAATCTTACCGCCTTTAAAAGGGAAAAGTATCCAGTCAATTTTTGATGGAATCGATCCCTTGATGGAATTTAACCCGAAATTTGTCAATGTTACTTATCATCGTGAAGAATACATTTACAAAGAACGTGATCAAGGTTTACTTGAAAAAATTGCCATTCGAAAACGTCCAGGTACCGTAGGTATTTGTGCGGCAATTATGAATAAATATAATGTTGATGCTGTTCCGCATTTGATTTGTGGAGGGTTTAGCAAAGAAGAAACCGAAAATGCACTTATTGATTTGCAATTCTTAGGAATTGACAACGTATTGGCGCTTCGTGGAGATTCTATTAAAACAGAAGCGAATTTTAAACCGCATGAAAACGGTCACATGCACGCCGTTGATTTAATTCATCAAATTGGTGAAATGAATCGGGGTAATTACTTGATAGACGACATTAAATTAGAACCAACGGATTTTTGTATTGGTGCTGCAGGATATCCTGAGAAGCATTTTGAAGCAATGAACTTAGCAACGGACTTGAAGTATTTGAAAGCTAAAGTGGATGCCGGTGCAGAATACATCGTAACGCAAATGTTTTTCGACAATAAAAAGTATTTTGAATTCGTTGATGCTTGTCGCGCTGTTGGAATTAATGTTCCAATTATTCCTGGATTAAAGCCGATTAAATCAATGAACCACATTTCATTCTTACCAAAATTTTTCCACATCGATTATCCTGAAGAACTGTCTTCAGAATTATTGAAGTGTAAAAACAATGAAGAAGTTGCACGCGTTGGAATTGAGTGGGGAATTCAACAATCAAAAGAGTTAAAAGCAGCAGGGGTTCCATGCATTCATTATTATACGATGTCGAATTCGGAATCAGTAAAAGCCATCGCTAGCGAAATATTTTAAATTATGAAGAAGTTACTTTTAATCGCATTGATAGCATTTATCGCTACAGGTACATTCGCTCAAAAGAAGTCGAAGGTAAAATTGGATTTGACAAACGCCTTGGTGATTGGTCAGATGGATAAAACGGAAGACCGGTATTCGTTAGAAATCAACACAACAGAATTATTGAACTCGCGCGGTGTAAAAGCTATTCCATCACTAAATGTGATGAAGTTGGGAGGAGACGCAATGATTTTAGCTTCAGATTCAATTGCTGATTTAATGAAAGCGAAAGGAATCGATACCTATGTTTTAGTGAGTGTACGTGGATTTGATAGAAAGTTTAAAGTCTCAGGAATAAAAGATAACCTTGAAACCGCATTAGGACAAAGTAGCCTTTTTGGACTGTATCGTGAGGACATCGTTTCAATTAGCTTTGAGTTTAAGTTCTTTAGAGCGGGAGAATTGGTTTATTCGGATATGATTAAATGTGGAAACATTGGTGATCGTGAGACAGTAATTAAACGTTTTCGTAAAAAAGTTGGAAAACGTATATTGAAAAAGTGGAAGAAGAAATAAGTTCTTTCCTAACCAATGAGGTTACATCGAATTGCTTTTGCAATCATTTCATTCTTTTTATTAATCATTTTGCTTTATGCGGCAAATGCACCATTCCTAAATTATAACTTATATTTTGATGGAAGTGGCGGAAGACCGTATCAAGACATTACGGGATTAACCATGGCGGGAAAAGAATTTTCAGAAATTTATTACGCAATTTTCATTGTTTTCTTCATGAGTATTGTGGCTACCATTAGTAGATCATTAGTCGCTTCAATTATTTCATTTGTTGGCACTGTAGCAGTTGCGTTTTACCTGGTCTTTTTTGCAGACGAGATTTATGCCTCAGCATTTAACATAGAAGGTGTTGATAAGATCAGTAAGGCTGAAGGAGGAACACATTTTTTAATTATTCTTCTTGTATTTATGGCAATTTTATTTGCTAATTTGGTGCTCAACATCATTCGTGTTGCAAATAAACCGGTGGTATTAAATAGTGTTAATAATATAGATTCTGACCGTGACTTGTTGGATTTTTAATAGTTGAAATTATGTGGAAAACGGCTTTATTCTTAATGTTTACTTTAATAACAGTTCCATACGTAACATTTATGTATGATGAACCATTAAACGAAGCTCAATGGAGTACGTTGGTTACCTTACTTTGGGTTTATGGAATAGCGGCTTCGCTAACGTTTATTGTGGGTTCATTGACCGATAATTATAGTCAAGTGGATAAACTCTGGAGTATCATCCCAGTTCCTTATGTTTGGATAATAGCGGTTGATTCTAATCTTGAGCCACGTATAGTTTTAATGGCTGTTTTAGTAACGATTTGGGCCATTCGGTTG
>JBFHHS010000223.1:0-4557 GCA_041596895.1 Crocinitomicaceae bacterium
AATAAGTATAAACTTCCTTGTGAATTAATTATGGTGGATTGGAATTCTCCTGATCAAAATGAATTACTTGACAAAGTATTACCGCCCGTTGCTGAATCTGATTATGTATCGGTTCGATATGTTATTGTGCCGCCAGAAATGCATGATAAATTGAGATTTTCAGAAAGACTCGGATTATATCAAATGATTGCCAAGAATGTTGGCATTCGTCGAGCTAGAGCGAAGTTTGTTTTGTGCACCAATATCGACTTACTGTTTTCAGATGCACTTTTTGAAGAATTGGCAAAACGAAATTTGGAGCAAGGAAAATTCTATCGCGCCAATCGTTGTGATATTCCCGCAAGTATTAATGAAAATGACAGTGTGGAAGATCAATTGAAATTTTGTGAGGGAAACATCCTTAAACGACTGGGGAAGATTTCTAAATACGCCTTGATATATGACGAGAAGGGATTACTTTTCAAATCATCAATTTTCAACCCACTTTTGGGGTTTTTAACTTGGTTGAAAACGAATATGCTATCAGAGGATGAAGTGAAGGTACGATCCTTGGATTCAGATGCATGTGGCGACTTCACACTAATGAGTAAAAGCGATTGGGAAAAAATTGATGGTTACTTAGAATTGGAAATGTATTCACTTCATATCGATACTATGGCTCTATATGCAGCCCTCGCAAAGGGGATAGAACAGGTGATATATCCTCAAGAAATGTGTTCATATCACATCGCGCATAGCGGAGGATGGGAGCCTGGAAATGCTGTAGAACAATTGCAGTTTTATCATAAACGACCTTCATTGGATTGGTGGGTAGTGGAAGCAGCAGGAAAACAAATTGTAAAGGAAAAGTCAAATTTCGATATGAATTCGCCAAATTGGGGGTTGAATAACATTGAACTAAGAGAAATTAAAGGTTAATGATAAAAGTTGGACTAATTGGAATTGGCCGTTTGGGTTTGTGCTTTGCATTAAACCTAGAGCGTGGTGGTTTTCATGTTGTTGGTGTCGATGCTAACGCTGATTATGTTCGCTCAATTCAAAATCGGACGCTTATAACCAATGAACCACAAGTCAAAGATCTTCTTTCAAAATCAAAACAGTTAGTTGTTTCAACGGATCTTAAAACTGTTCTTTTACCTGATATTAACGTAATTTTTATTTGCGTGCCCACTCCATCATTGCCTGATGGAACATTCAATCATGAGTACATCGACAATATATGTGATGAATTATTAATTCAGGACCGACCGGTACAAAACAAACATTTAGTTATTAACTCAACGGTAATGCCAGGGTACTGCGAAGCATTGCATGAGCGTATGGTAAAACATGGATATACAATTTCTTATAATCCTGAGTTTATAGCACAAGGGTCCATTATCAAAGATCAACAATTTCCAGATCAGGTGTTGATTGGTGAAGCAAACAAAGAAGTAGGAATTAAAATTGAAACGATATACCGAAGTTTTGTTCAAAATGAGCCACGATTTAGCCGAATGACAAGGACGGAAGCTGAAATAACGAAACTTGCTGTTAATTGCTTTTTAACAACTAAAATTGCGTTTGCTAATTCAATTGGTGATTTAACAATTCAATATGGTGGCAAACATGAAAATGTGTTATCAGCAATTGGTTCTGATGTTAGAATTGGATCAAACTTCTTGCGTTATGGTTTTGGATATGGAGGTCCATGTCTTCCACGGGATAATCGTGCTTTAGGAAAGGCAGCAAATGAAGTTGGTTTGGAATTACCAATCAGTGCGGCAACAGATCGCTCTAATAGTTTACATAGAAATTTTCAGCAAGAATCGTTTCAAAAACAGAATTCGAAAGAAAATCAGATAGTTTTTACAGGTCTCAGTTATAAACCCGGATCAGACATTATTGAGGAATCGCAGCGATTAGAACTTGCAGTCGATTTAGCACATAAAGGGTATTCAATTTTATTGAAAGATCGCGCAGAGGTGATATGTCAAATTCAAGAAATTCATCAAGATTTATTCATGTATGAAGTTTTAGCAGATGAATAATCCAGTCATAATTGTCATAGCTTTTAATCGTGAGAAATCGCTTCAACGACTTTTGCAGAGTCTTACAAAGGCGCATTATCCAAAAGAGAATATTACATTACATATTTCCATTGATGGCTCCAATAACCTTAAAGTAAAAGCGTTGGCAGAACAATTTGAATGGAAATTTGGAGAGAAGGTGATTGATTTAAAAAATGAGAATCTTGGTCTATACAAACATGTTTTAGAATGTGGTGAGTTGACCGGAAAATATGGCGAGATTATCGTTTTGGAAGATGATCTTGTGGTTGCTCCAGGGTTTTATCAATATGCCGTTAATGCTCAAAAGTTTTATACAGATGACGATAGAATTGCGGGCATTTCCTTGTTTACATATCCAGTTGAAGAGAATAATTTCTATCCGTTTCAACCTGTCATAGATGATTCGGATGTTCACTTTATTCAAGTTGCATCGTCTTGGGGTCAATCTTGGAACGCGCAACAATGGTCCGGTTTTAAGAAGTGGTTAATTGAGAACCCAAAGGGAAACGAAGCAATTTTACCTGAATATATTCTGAATTGGGGAAACAATTCATGGAAAAAACACTTCATCAATTACATGATTGATACGGATCGCTATTTTGTATTTCCAAATACGGCATATTCAACCAATTTTGAGGAAGTGGGCACACATGCAACTCAAACGGGTTATTTTCAAGTACCTCTGAACTTAGGATTTTCCAAGCCTCGTTTTAAACCCTTGAAAGAATCGAATTCTGTATATGATGTTTATTTTGAATTGACTTCGAATGTGGCAAAACGCATTCTTCCCTGGATCTCTGATTACAACTTTGATGTTGATCTATATGGAAAGAAGCCAATTGATATATTTGAAAAGGAATATGTGCTTACAATTCGTAATGGCGTAAAGCCAGTTCGCAGTTATGGAGCGTCCATGCAGCCATTAATTCAGAATGTAATTTTTGAGAATGAAGGAAACGATATAGTCCTCATTAAAAAAACCAATTTAAATAGAGTTGATGATTCATATCGTTTTCTAGAGCTTTCGGAATCTATTGAAAGGTTAAGGCAAAATTCAAATGCATTTACTTCTTTTCTACATCAAGTAACAATTGTTCTTCCTGCAATTAATGAAGAACGTTTTAATCAAACGATTGCTCAATTATACAAGGAGCGATTTCATAATGTGACAATACTTGTTATTTGTAGTTCAGAGTTTGCGAATAAATTCATTCATGTTGAAGACATCATTGGTTGTCGTTTAAAATGGGCTTTTTCAGAAAGTGAAAACCTCAATGAATTGTTGAGGGTTGGGTTTAATCATGTTGATACTGAATACATGAGTTGGGCACAAGCAGGAATGGGAATAGATCTTAAAAAGTTTGAAAAGGTTGCGAAAGTTTTTTCTGGAATGAAACAGGTGAATTTTTTGCGTGGGGTGGATGAAGAAATTAACGAAGATAATTACCTGACTAAAAGCAGTGCATCATGGAGACTAACTCCGCAAATGGCCTATTTATATACAAATAGAAGCCGCAATCTAACAAGTGAATTGATGGTTTGGAGAAAGTCTTTGTTTGATGAAATTAATCAAGAACTAAAAGCTGATTTTTCTAACCTCTTTATTGAACTTTTGAAAGCAACTCCAATGTATGTTTTTATGGAGAAACTAGGTGATACGAAAGGAATGGAGTCGATTCATACGATATCGAAGCCGGCATTACGAGAGTGTTTATCAGAACCTAGGTTTAAACGAACGATCTTTCAAAGGATTCTTACTCATCCTTTTCTCTTTCCTGGCTTTTATTGTAATTTTCCTTTAATTAGATTCTTTTACAAAGAATTAGCTAAACTTCCCCTTGTAATTCGTTACGATTATAAGAACGACAGTTACTTTTTAGATAATTATTAATGATAAAGAAAGCGAGGATTTATATAATCATTTTTGTTGTTGCTTTAATTCAATATGGCAATACGTTTGAGCACGATTATGCGTGGGATGATGCTATCGTAATCACTGGAAACGATCGCGTGCAGCAAGGTTTAAGTGAACCAAGTGAGTTTTTTCGAAATATTAAAGGGGATGAGGTTCAATACCGTTATGGATATAGACCAATAACACTACTTAGCTTTGCGTTAGACATCGAAATTTCTGGAATGACACCAAAAACTGGTCATGTCATGAATGTGATGTATTTTGTTTTGCTCTGCTGCCTAATTTTCTATTTTCTTAGAAGGATGTTTCCAGAAAAGGAAACGCTTTTTTCTATCCTCATTGTCGGTTTGTTTTTAATTCATCCTGTACACGTCGAAGTTGTGGCAAATATTAAATCGAGAGATGAGATTTTAACTATGATTTTTGGAATTGCTTCCCTGATATTTTATTTGAACTTTCTTGAAAAATCAAAGCACAAGGTTATTTATGGTGGACTTGTATTATTCATGTTGATTTTAGCTTTTTTATCTAAAGAGAACGGAATCACATTTGTAGGTGTTTTATTGCTAATTGCATATATGAAGAATACGC
>JBFHHS010000224.1:0-4543 GCA_041596895.1 Crocinitomicaceae bacterium
ATCCCATGTATACGAGTTTGCCCCTGTACCATTTAATACCACCATGAAATTTTCACATTCTTGCTGATCTCCACCTGCAGACACAACAGGCAATGAATTGACAGTTACGTCAACATCATCCATATTAGAACAACCATTTGCATCAGTTCCAATTAAACTATAAGTTAATGTTCCAATGCCCGGGCTAAATGGCACTCCATTTGTTACCCCATTATCCCATAAATAGACTGTGCCTCCAGCTCCATTTAAAGTAACTTGATCGCCAACGCAAATTGTTAGATCAACCCCAGCATCGATAACTGGCAATGCATATACGGTTACTTCAAGCTCATCTGAGTTTTGACAACCGTTTAAATCCGTTCCTGTTACATTATATGTAACCACCCCAACAGGCTGTCCGAAGGGTACACCATCTGTCACCCCATTATCCCAAACATATGTATTAGCACCTGAACCAGTCAGTGTAACTGCGGACCCCAAGCACATTTGTTGATCGACCCCGGCATTAACAATTGGTAAAGGATTCACTGTTACATCAACTTGATCTGTGTTCACACAACCATTTAAATCTGTTCCTGTAACTAGATATGTAATTGTACCAACTGGTTGTACAAATGCAACACCGTCAATGATTCCATTATCCCATAAATAATTATTTGCACCTGAACCATTTAAGGTTACAGCAACACCCTCACAAACAGTCTGATCACTACCAGCATCTACCACCGGTAATGAATTAACTATAACATCCACTTGATCAGTATTTTCACAACCATTCACATCGGTACCTGTCACCGTATACGTAGTCGTTCCTATGGCTGGAGCAAAAGCGATACCATCAGTAATACCATTATCCCATACATATGTATTTGCACCTGAACCATTCAAAGTTACAGCATCACCGTCACAAATGACTTGGTCAATACCAGCATTCACAGATGGTAGCGGATTTACAATTACATCAACTTGATCCGTATTTTCACAACCGTTCAAATCCGTACCAACAACATTGTACACAGTTGTCCCCACAGCTTGAACAAAAGGGACACCATTTGTAATACCGTTATCCCATACATATGAATCGGCACCCAAACCAGTTAAGGTTACCGTAGTTCCTTCACATACCGTTTGATCGACACCAGCAACAACAATTGGAAGTGCATTAATTGTTACAGGATAAGTTATTGAATCCAAACATCCATCACTTGACTCTATGAGCAATTGAACATTATAAACACCTGAAGCGGTATATAAATGACTCGGTGCCGTATAACTACCAGTAGTATTTGCAACACCTCCTATGGTTCCATTTCCCAATGGTGTAATGACTCCATCCCCAAAATCCCAACGATAATTTGTTATAACCCCAGGAGCAGGAATAGATGATAGATCTGTAAAATGTATCGAATCGTTCATACATGCTACGGCAGTATTACTAATGAATTCAGCAGTTGGAGTTGGATTTTCATCAATGGTAATATCTAAAGTAATAGAACACCCTCCTCCTTGCGAAGGAACCAGGGTACAAGAATAATTTCCACCCGCAAAGACTGTTGTTGATTGTGTTGTAGCTCCATTACTCCAAAGGTAACTTGATGCCCCCAACGGTGCAGTTAAGACCGATGAATCACCCGTACAAATAATATCTTGTGAAGCAGACAACTCTGAAACCCCGCATGAAGCATCGACATAAGCGTAACCAAAGTGTCCAGATAACGAGCAATCACCAGCAGTGAAAATGACCGTTACATTTTGACCTATATACGCATATAAGTTTGCAAAAACGGTTTCCCAATCTTTATAAAGTACAGGTGTTCCTCCCCAATTGATAGATTGATAATCGGTTGCATTGGCCGCATCAGCAATAACAGAATACTCCCCACAAGGAACATCTACACCGGAAGAATCGATAACACGTACAGTAAAATAAGGCAGTTCTTCCAGATCATGTCCAACCGGAGATTGAAAAATAACCGCATAACTGTACGTAAACATATAATTTGTAGCATCAACCATGAAGGTCTGTTTCATTCGAGCAGCTCTAGCACCAGTTCCGTTACCATTACCCAATCGCGTGGAAAATGCACCTCCCAATGGGTTTACTCTTGGAATTCCAGTGATTGGATCAACACCACCGCCAAAAACAGTATGATAAACTCCTGGACCAACAGCGAACTCACCGACATAGCTGAAAGGTACAGATCCATCAACATTACCTCTGGTCAATTCCCAACCTGTCACATCGCCAGATTCAAAATCCATATTAACACAAGGTCCATCAACGACTTTTGGAATATTAGGAGGGTTAACCTCACCTTTCATTGCATTAATTGTAATAAGGTTAGCACTAACCAAATTCTGATAATCTAAATTAAATTCAGAAGTTGATATAGATTCTCCATTCTCCACACGTGAATAATAACCTGAAAAAAATGCTTGATACTGGGCATCGACATAATCAATTAGCGTTTGATTTTTATAATCAATTGATTCGAGTCCAAGATCTTGCTCAAAAGTGAATAGGCTGTTTGATTCAAATAATTCATCTAATTCTTCATGTATCGATTGAGCGAACAAACCGAATACCGAAAAACAGAATACGAATAACATAGTAGTAGTAGTAGTTTTCATAGCCGAGAAGTTTTTGGGTTACATTAAAGATAACGCATAATAAACTCACTGGTTGCCAGTGTTATCAAGGCTTACAAGCGTAAAAACAAAAAACTGAACGATTAAAAAAATGATTTCAACGATAAAAAAAAGTCATTTGTCTACAAAATCAATTTATTATGCATGCACATTTATTTTTTATTCAATTATCCCAAATAGAGCTGGCAATTAATATTTCATTAAGCTCATTGATTATTTTTTTTCGCACAACAAGAAGTACGCCAAACACCACTAAAACAAAGAGTTAGTCGCAACACTCCCCTTACAACCCCTATAAACAAAGAGATGACAACCAGCTTTTTTTTCAACACACTTTCTTAACAAGAATTGTTAATATTTGAACACTCATGAATTTCATCTAGAATTAGAACTTCAAGCTATTAAAATGGCAAACATTAGTCTATTGTTTCTTGTATTTTTGCTGAAACCCAAATTATGAACGAGCCATTTCACATTATAGAACCAAAGGTTAAAAAAGTACCTTTCATTTTGAGTGTTCCTCACTGCGGAACTGATTTCCCTTCTGAATTGAGTAACGATTATGTAGCAGAAATGATGGCTGCTCCCGATGACACTGATTGGTTTGTGCAGGAATTATACAATTTTGCGAGTGAAATGGGAATCACAATTATCTATGCAAAATACAGTCGATGGGTTATTGATTTAAACCGGGACCCAGAGAGCGCACCACTTTACAACGATGGAAGAATTATCACTGGATTAACAACGACAACAGATTTCTTTGGGAAAGACATCTATAAATCTGAAGATAAAATTCCAAATCAAGAAGAAGTAGAACGCAGGCTCAAAAACTATTACTGGCCATATTACGCTAAAGTTGAAGCTTTACTAGCCGAGCGAAAATCAGAATTTGGAAAAGCATTGTTGTGGGATGCACATTCGATTCGGCACTATGTGCCAACCATTCGAAAAGAAGTTTTTCCTGATATGATTTTAGGAAATAATGATGGGATCACAGCAGATAAAAAATTAATCGACACTGCTTTAACAGCGTTGAGCTCAGATAAATACGGAATTAATCACAACACTCCTTTTAAAGGTGGACACATTACAAGGTATTTTGGTAAACCTGAGAACAATATTCATGCATTACAATTAGAGATGAATAAGATCTTATACATGGACGATACAGAAATGGAATTCAATGAAAACAGAGCAACTGCAGTTCGAGCGGTATTGAAAAAAACGTTTAATGATTTAATCCACACATTAGAATCACTTTAATAGATCAAAAAATGAATCATTATAAGTTAAAAGGAATTCTTCAAAATGACGGATGGCACAACGATGTCACTATTTCTGTGGATGATTTTGGTAAAATCACTTCTATTTCTGACACAAAGGAAAATGACGCTACCACTACAACCATAAATGGATTCGCTATTCCAGGATTTCAAAACGCCCATTCGCATGCCTTTCAATATGCAATGGCAGGTTTGGCTGAAGTTCATGATGTAACCCACACCTCTGATAACTTCTGGTCATGGAGAGATGCAATGTACAAGTTGGCATTGAATGTGAATCCTGATCAAATGGAATCTATTGCAACGATGTTATATAGCGAGATGATTCGTCATGGCTACACCAATGTGGCTGAGTTTCATTACGTGCATCATGACAAAGAAGGGAATCATTACAACAACCTTTCTGAGATGGGTAGTAGAATGATTGCAGCTGCAAAGAAAACCGGAATAAATATAACTTTGGTTCCAATTTTTTATCAAAAAGGCGGATTCGGAAAAGCACCAGTTGAAGGACAAAAACGATTCATTTCTCCAACAATTGATACATATCTCAAACTTTTAGAATCAAGCAAAGAAGATTGCAAACAATACGCTGGAGCAAATATTGG
>JBFHHS010000225.1:0-4533 GCA_041596895.1 Crocinitomicaceae bacterium
ATGTTATACATCAACAGTTCCGCCTACCTATCAAACTTCGGCCAAAGGAGACATTCACACAACAGCATTTTTAAATGCATCACTAAATATATGCGAACGTCAAGTTCAACTTTCTTGGTCACCTTACATTGGTTGGGATGGAACAAACACATATACTATTTTGGGCCATTTTGGGTCTAGTGGTTGGATTGAATTTGGAAACACAACGAATACAAGCTTTATTGTTGATGTTTTACCAAGTGAAACTTACACGTTTGTAATTCAATCCACTTCTGAAGCTGGACAAGTTTCATTTTCAAACCCGCAAACGCTATTCATCACTTCAGCAGGTAGTCCAGCATTTAATTACCTACAAGTGGCAACAGTGACCAATGAAAATGTTGATTTGAGGTTATATATTGATGTTAGTGCAAATATCTTGGAGGTTTCTTTTCAACGTTTGGAAGATGGTACATTCGTAGAGATTGGACGAGTTCCAGCAACAGGGAACCTCTTAACTTATAAAGATGAAGAAGTGAGTGTGAATGACTATTTTTATACATATCGCGCACAAGTAATTGATAGTTGTGGTCAATTGGGCGACACGACAAACGAAGCTCAAACAATACTTCTCTCAATAACGAATGATGAAGTTTCTAAGATTAACTACTTAAACTGGACTTCTTATAGAGAATTTAATGGAGCTATTTTAGGTTACAACATATACAGAGGAAATGATGGTATATTCAATCCTACTCCTATCGCTTCCTTAGCATCTGATTCACGATATCTAATCGATGATGTAAACAACATTGATTCATACGGAAAAATCTGCTATTATGTAGAAGCCATAGAGTCGATGAACATATACAATTTCTCAGAAATAAGTAAATCGAATGAAGCTTGTGTTACACTGCCACCTTTGGTATATATTCCAAATGCGTTCACGCCAGAAGGATTAAATCCGATTTTCAGACCGGTCTTAAATGATTTCGACCCAACTGATTATGACTTCACTATTTTTGACCGTTGGGGACAAGTTATCTACAGAACAAATTCGCCTTCAGAAGGTTGGAATGGAAGAATTGCATTTTCAAACAAAATGGCAAATACTGGAACATATCTTTATATGTTAACCTTAAAGGATGGAGATGGTATCGAAATAATAAAAAGAGGTCACGTTACCTTGCTGAAATAACCTTACTTTTGTTTCGTGAAACAGATTCTTATTATTCAAACAGCTTTCTTAGGTGATGTGATATTGGCGACACCAATTGTATCAGAATTGAATCGGTTATATCCTGACGCAAAGATTGACTTCTTAGTTAAAAAAGGAAATGAATCTCTACTCGCAAACAACCCAAAATTAAACAAAGTCCACATTTTTGATAAATCAAGTGGTAAATGGAAATCGCTAATTGGTCTAATCAAACAATTCAGAAAAAATAAATACGACTTAGTGATTAATTTACATCGATTTGGTAGTTCTGGGTTAATCGCTGGATTGAGTAAAGGGAAAAAGAAATACGGTTTTAAGAAGAATCCATTTTCTTTCCTTTACACGAAATCATTTGAGCACAACATTGGTGATGGTACACATGAAGTTGAACGTAATTTATCCGTCATCCATGAGTTTGGTGCCATTACTAAAAAACGACCGGAATTATTTCCTTCAGAAGAAGATCAACTCGCTGTAGCAAACTACCGAAAAGAAAAATACTATTGCATTGCTCCTGCATCAGTTTGGTTCACAAAGCAGTTGCCAGTTAATAAATGGACGGAACTAATTAATACCCTTCCACTTGAATCCACTATATACCTATTAGGAGGGAAAGATGATCAAGAATTATGTGAACAATTGGCACAATCTAATCAATCACATAGAATTGAAATACTTGCCGGAAAACTATCCCTTTTAAAGTCGGCTGCATTAATGGAACACGCGACTAGGAATTTTGTAAATGATTCTGGCCCATTACATATAGCATCATCAATGAATGCTCCAGTCACAGCATTTTTCTGTTCAACTGTACCAAATTTTGGGTTCGGTCCATTGTCTGAAGATTCAAGAATTTTAGAAGTTCAAAAATTGGATTGCAGACCCTGTGGCTTACATGGTCATAAAGCTTGTCCTAACGGTCATTTCAAATGTGCCGAGGAGATTAAAATCAATTAAACTTGTTTCAACGGGAGTTCCATAATAAAATCTTCCATTAAAAACCCTTTTCCAATATCAATATCTTCTTCTCCAATCACTTTAAACCCAAGATTCTTGTAAAAATCCACGGCTTTATTGAAACGATTGACGTTAAGATGAATTGAAGTTAGATCCAAATCAAATGAAATATCGATTGCATGATTAACCAGTGCACGACCTAGCCCTTTACCTTGAGCTTCCGGATGAACATAAATTTTATGCATACGAAGAAAACCAGCATCAGGAAAATTAGGTTCTAAGCCCATAAACCCAAGTGCTCTTCCTTCAGACTTAATTAAATAGTATAAATGCCCCGTTTGAACCTGCTCTTGTAAGGTATTAATATCATACATCCAATCCAGCATATATGTAATTTGTTCAGGAGTAAGAATCTCCTTAAACGTACTCGGCCAAATCTCTTTAGCCAAATGATTTACTATAAATACATCCTCGGTTCCTAACTGATTAATCTCTACCATAAAACAAATTATTCTTCGAAATTAAAGAATATGATATCTCAATTTCGAAGAATAAAAAGTAAGTTTCAACAGTTTTTTCAACTATCCCCTTCCTTTAATTGTAGAAGAAGGCTTTACCGCAGGCTTTGGCTTTGGTGTAGAACTAGGAGCAGTCGGCTTTGGTGCTGGCTTCACTACCGGTCTTGGTTTTGGAGCTGGCTTTGGCTTTGGAGCCGGTTTTGGTGTGCTCGGTCTTGGAGTTGGTTTCGGTTGTACAACTGGCTTTGGCGTTGATGGTCTCGGCGTTGGCTTCGTTGCAGGAACTTCCTTAACCTCTTCTCTCTGCTCTACAGGTTTCGTCGTCTTTCCATCATCAACTGGATTCATTGTTTGCGGACGAGAACTCTCAGGTGATTCTTTTGTCAGTTTAACTTCTTTATCTCCAGGTGCAGGTTTCGCCGGTGCAGGACGCGTACCTAAATTGTCATTCAACATTGGTTTTGCCACTGGTCGTAGTTCAACACCATCGGTAGGTCGATCAACGATTGGTTCATTTGAAGGCTCAATATCTAAATACGCATTGTCATAAATACAACCTTGCATATCTCTAGGAGAAACACCTCTTTGCTCACAATTCTTTCTAGAACGATTAATTGTTCTTGGGTTTAAATCGTTCATATCATGAAATACACGAGGAAAACTACGATCTGTAAAAGTTTCAGTTGATGTCCCTGGCCGGTAATCAAACAATGAATTAAACTGAGTAATACGGTATTGATCAGCAAACTGTCGCGCAATATATGCTTGTCTTTCCTTACTACCATAAGTTTGACTACCAAAAGGATCATTTGGAATGCTACGCGCTATATCTGAACCACGATAATCATCATATTCAGAACCATTTGCATTGCCCATTAATCCATCGTATCCAAGTCTTGAACATGGTAATATAGAAACACTAACGTTAATGAACTCCATACTTCCACTTCTTCTCATCTCTGTATTTACGGACTCTCCCGTTGGCCAATGTACTGTATATTTATTATTGTCTTTTCGAATAGTACCACCATTTTTTAAGAAATACGTTCTTGCTGTCATTCTCAATGGCTGCCCATTCACTCGAACTGGCGTAGAGTAATCACTGTCAGGATAATCGCTAGCGTATATACAAACTCGATCACCTGAAACATTCATTGCAACAGCAGTATTTAAAGAAAAGTCTTGTTTTTGAGGTCTTTGACGCGTTTGAACTTCCATTTGACCGTCTTGTGATTTAGTCATTACAAACTCTCCGACAGTTTGAAACGAATAGCGAGCACCATCGTAAGAAACTAAATGAGGATCTCCATACGATCTACCTCTTACTGATTCACACCCAACTGAATTCACAACATTACCTAATTGAATCAAAACTCGATCATTATTAGGATTTTGTCTGGACATTGCTAAAAGTCTATTTCTAGCATCAGACGGCACCATACTCATCATCTGATGTGGTGTGAAATTTTCTGGAAAAGTACGATCAGGAATAGCCTCATTCTTGGATAACGCTTCAACACTTTGAGCAAGCCAAGGACCACGAACCTCGTCCCATTTACTCAACTCTTGAGTTATAGATTTCATCGTATTAGATTCTTCAGGACTTCGTTGAGCCAATGAAGATAAACCAATGATTAATGATAATGCAGATAGTAAGTAATGTGTTTTCATAGTATGCGTTTTTAATCCACTTTGATTGTGCAAAAGATATGCCATTTTATTTTAATCACTTTAAATCAAAAAAAAATCCCGCTAATACAAGCGGGATTTAATATTTTGAATGATTGAAGCTTAGCCTCCAAAATCATCAAATCTTACATTTTCATTAGGAACTCCCCAATCATCACACATTTTAATAAC
>JBFHHS010000226.1:0-4518 GCA_041596895.1 Crocinitomicaceae bacterium
ACTTAGAGAAATTCAGCGAATTAAATCTGAAGGAGATTATGAAGCAGGAAAGAATTTAGTCGAAACGTATGGTGTAAAAGTGGACCAAGCAGTACATAAAGAAGTTCTGGAACGTGTAAAACCATTAGACCTTGCTCCGTACAGTGGTTTTGTTAATCCAATTTTCGTTGCAATTGAAGATGAGGATGGAAATATTATCGATGTTAAAATCGAAAATACTCAAACATTTGAAGAGCAAATGCTTTATTATGGCAAGACTTATGGTATATTAGATTAATTGAACTACAATAAACATGGTGGGAGTTCGTTCATATCGGACTCCCACTTTTTATACACACTAATCAACAAAATATGAAAACAAAACAAGAAATAGTCGAAGATTGGCTACCCAGATATACAGGAGAAAAACTAGAGAATTTTGGAGAATACATTCTTTTATGCAACTTTCAAAATTATGTAGATCGTTTTGCTGAAATGCATAACGTAGAGGTTATTGGAAAAGGAAAGCCAATGAAATGTGCAACCTCTGACGGAATCACAATTATTAATTTTGGAATGGGAAGTGCTTCTGCTGCGACTTGCATGGATTTACTTTCTAGCATCAAGCCGAAAGCCGTTTTATTTTTAGGTAAATGCGGAGGCCTGAAAAAGAAAAATGAAGTTGGCGATTTAATTTTACCGATAGCAGCAATTCGAGGAGAAGGAACAAGTAATGATTATTACCCACCTGAAGTTCCTGCCCTACCATCATTCGCCTTGCAGAAAGCAATTTCAACAACAATTCGCGATTTCAATCAAGACTACTGGACGGGGACATGTTATACAACAAACCGTCGTGTTTGGGAACATGATGATGAGTTCAAATCTTATCTTCAGAAAGTAAGAGCCATGGCAATCGATATGGAGACAGCTACAATTTTTACTGTTGGGTTTGCCAATGAAATTCCAACTGGAGCATTATTACTTGTTTCAGATCAACCAATGGTTTCTGAGGGAGTGAAAACAAGTGCAAGTGACACCCAAGTAACGGCAAAGTTTGTTAATTCTCACTTAGAAATTGGTATTGATTCGTTAAAACAACTCATCAATAACGGAAACACGGTGAAACACCTAAGGTTCAGTTAAATCAATTATTCAATCGTTTAAAATCATTGCCAGTAGGACGTTCGAAAACACTTAATTCGAACGTACCTATGATGGCATAAATATGATCAAAAATATCGGCTGTGATTACTTCATAGTCCACCCATTCTTTAGTTTCAGAAAAGCAATAAATTTCAATTGGAACTCCGTACTCATCCGCACTTAACTGACGCACCATCAACGTCATGTCTTTATTAATATTGGGATTGTTGTGTAAATAATATTCTAAATAACGTCTGAATAACCCCAAATTAGTTTGGTTACGTCCATTAACGACATCCTCAGGCTTTATTCCATGTGATTCATTAAACGCAGCAATTTCGGCTTCACGTTCTTCTACAAAAGCACCAATCAACTTAACCGTTTTTAGTTTTTCAAGTAATTCCGGAGATGCAAACTTCACCGTTCCCAAATGAACCTTTACCGAACGTTTTATTCGTCTTCCATTCGACTCTTCCATTCCACGCCAATTCACAAATGAATCAGAAATAAATGAGTACGTTGGAATCGTGGTTATTGTTTTATCAAAATTCTGCACTTTTACTGTAGTAAGATTAATTTCTTCTACATTTCCATCAGCACCAAATTTTTCCATTGTAACCCAATCCCCTACCCGAATCATATCATTTGTAGACAATTGAATACTCCCTACAAAACCTAGAATGGTATCTCTGAAGATCAACAATAGAATTGCAGATACAGCCCCCAAGGATGTTAAAAAGAACACCGGCGATTTATTTGTTATGATAGACAGCATAACAATTAATAAAATTCCTGTGATAATAATTTTAAAAATCTGTGTGAAGCTTTGAACTGGTTTATCCTTAAAACGATCGATTTCAGATAAAATATCTCGAATCCCGTTAAACAGTCTGTTTACAACAACAATTAAGGTAAGAACAACTAAAATGGCCACAATCTTTGAGAAGAAAGTCGAGAAATGAGGATAATTAAAAAATACAATCGTTAAAAAGTATTCCATAAATGCTAGAGGAACCATTAATGCTAACCCTTTAAAAACCTTATTATGCATCAAGTGATCATCCCAAGTTGCTTTTGTTTTGCCAACAACCACGTGTAACACTTGAATTAAAACAAACCTCGAGATCACCCATATTATAGAAGAGGCAGCAATTAATCCAATAAACAATCCGATTGTCCACCAGATAATTTGATCGTTGTATGCTTCTGCATTAAAAACACCATTGTCTCCATTTGAGTAATAATAACTTTTAATCCAATTGATAATAGCCGCTTTCATTTTCCTATTTTTAAACAAAATTAGTAAGATATTGAGTAAAAGATCTATTTATCTTCTGGGATCGATCACACTTTTCCTATTTCCTATCCCCACACTCTTTGGGTTGTACTGGTTTGAGGACATTTTACCCTTGGAGATTTTTCAATTCGAAAATCTGAGTGTATTCAAATTAGGTCTAGGAATTCAACTGGGTATTGTATATGCTTTTTTCGCTCTCCTATTGATGCAAGCACCTATTTTTAAAGAAATGCCCACACGTGTAGAACATCTAGTTAGAAGTATGAATCTTAATCTTCTGGATTGTTTTTTTCTGTCTGTTTGCGCCGGTGTAGGAGAAGAACTGTTGTTTCGATCAGGAATGCAATTCTATTTGGGACCGATTATAACAACAGTAATATTTGTAGCCATACACGGTTATCTCAATCCGTTTAATTGGAAAATGTCATTGTATGGACTCATTGTACTGCCATTTATATTATTAATCAGCTATGGATTCGAAGAATTCGGTTTGTGGTTTGCAATTGGTGCTCATTTCTCTTATGACTTCGTCTTATTTGTTGTGATGACACAATCAGATGACTAACGAACAATAATTGACAATCTGCTAGTTTGCTGCACCAACAAGCAATGTGGAATTCTTATAATCTGATCCACTTCGAGAACCTCAAAATATCTCAGTGTACATAAACCTTCAGGGAGCGTTAACAATGGTCCTGAGCCTGATAAATACAACTCGCGCAATTTTCTGCAATTGGTTAAAGAATCAGGAATTTCTAACATGTTATTTTGATTCAGTTTTAAGAATTGTAATTCAGTACAATTTCCGATTTCATCTGGCAAAACTTCAAAACCATTATACTTTAACTCTAGAACTTCCAACTTTTTTAAGTCACCGATTGTTTTCGGTAAGGTCTTTAACTGGTTATTATTCAACAGAAGCTGCTCTAATTTCACCAAACCACTAATTGAGTCAGGGAGCTCAAGCAAATCATTATATTGAACAGAAAGAATTCTAAGATTTTTCAATTTCGCGATTGAAGCCGGAAGATACTTGATTTTATTTTTGCCTAAATAAAGCTTTTCGAGATTTACGAGTTCTCCAATACGATCAGGTATAGAGTCTATATTATTTCCATACAGGCGAAGTACTTTAAGATTAGGGTTTAAAAAAGCTTCTTCCGGAAATTCGGTTAACCCCTGACGTGACATATTTAAATTATTCCCTTCACGACCTGACTTAAAGTCTTTTAATCCTGCACAACTAGTCAATAAAAGAATCAGTGATAAGGAAGTTATAAAACGCAACGACATGATACTAAGTTAAACTAATCCAAATTAATTTACACTTAGAAAGCAACTTTTCTTCTTTTTTTACATCTTTAAATTAAACCTTTGGTATTATCACCTGTCTATAAAATGAACGTTATAAAATTTAGAAAAATGAAAGCAATAAAAACAGTAGTATTAGGAATGACATTAATTGCAGGTTTTGCCGTAAATGCACAAGAAGCTGATCACACAAAAAAAGAATCAAACTCAACAGAATTGCGTAGAGAGCACCCGCCAAAAGAAAAGTTAACACCTGAACAGAAAGCAGAGAAAAAAGCACAAAAATTGTCTGAATCATTAGGTTTGTCAGCAGCACAAACTGAAAAAATTAGAATTATTGAGCTTGGGATCATTCAAAAAAACAAAGCTGTACGCGACAATACTTCATATTCAGAAGAGCAAAAAAAATCTATTCTTAAAGAAAATAGAAAAGCAAAAATGAACATGTTTGCGGAAGTATTAACTCCAGAACAAATGGAAAAATACAAAGCTGACTTGAAAGCAAAAGCTGAAGCGAAAAAGCAAAAGAAGAAATAAAACCAAGAATTTTAAAAAAAAATGGCTCAATTTACTGAGCCCTTTTTTTTATTTGATAATATCTTCAAATGTACGTTTAAACTTATCAACTTTCGGTCGCACAATAGATTGACAATAAGGATTCTGTGGATTTAATTCCAAATAGTTTTTATGATATTCTTCTGCAGGATAAAATTCTGGAATTGGTGAGATTTCTGTAATTACAGGTTTTTCCCAAACATGAGAGTCATTTAATTTCCCTTTATAAA
>JBFHHS010000227.1:0-4435 GCA_041596895.1 Crocinitomicaceae bacterium
CCAAGTTTTACCTATTCTATAAAGAAATTACATAGAACCATCCTCTTATCAGCATTCCCCTATTCGTTTTTTGTAATTAAACACCATAGTCTTCTTCTTTTCTGCATGAAGTTTAATTATTAAAAAATGATGTCACTAACAGAGTAAATATGTAATTTCGAATTAACAATTGATTAACCAAGAGCATAGCAAAAATTATGGAGTACTGGAATAACATGACTACGAAACAAAAGGTAAAAACCGTATTTATTGGATTACTTGGACTTTTACTTATAGTTTTTATTGTTCAAAATTGGGGACAGATTGATTTTCATTTTTTATTCTGGACCTTTAAAGTGAAATTAATTTTCCTTATCATCATCTGTACGTTAATTGGTTTTGCGATAGGCTATTTTTTCCGAGGAAGGAAATTAAACAAACCTCAAGAAAAAGAATCTATTCCCGACGAAAAAGAAGCAGCAAAAATTGAAAAACAAATCGAAGAGTAAACCTTTTTAAACCACTCATCAAGATTGTTAAACCGTTAATCCATTCTCAATACGTTACTTCGAATATTTGAATTAGTTTTATTCAAAACTAACTCTACTATGAAAACATTTTTACTTTTCGGATTTACTTTTGTAACCTCTTTAGTGCTTTCACAAAACATTCACCGATGCGTTACTCAAGAAGCTATTCAATACCAAGAAAGCATCACACCTGGATTTATCAATCAAGTGCAGAACGTATTTGAAAGTTCAAAAGCCTATTCTCAAAACAATCAAGAAAAAGCAGGATCCATTTACAATATTCCAGTTGTCGTTCATATAGTGTATAATACGCCTGAACAGAACTTAGATGATAGCGTAATCATCAATCAAATTCAAGTATTAAATGAAGATTACAACCGATTAAATGCTGACACAGTGAACATGCGCTCTGAGTTTGACATTATTAAAGGTAGTCCTCAAATCAACTTTACTTTAGCTCAAATTGATGAAAATGGTGCCCCAACAACGGGAATTACACGAACATCAACTTCTACAACTTCTTTTGGCTCTTTAGCATTCATAACTGGCGACTTTACAGATTTAGAGAAGGTTAAAAGCACAATGGATGGTGGACAAGATCCCTGGAATCAAGATCGCTACTTGAACATCTGGGTTTGCAATATGTCCATTAATATTTTCGGAACGGAAACTACGGCACTTTTAGGTTACGCAACTCCACCTGCTGGGTTACCGAATTGGCCTGCTGGGTCTACGCCTAATTTAAATGACGGTGTAGTTATACAATACCAAGCTTTCGGTAGTAATAATCCAAATATATTAGATGTCGGAACGGGGGCAGTCGATGTTCGAGGAAGAACAGCAACACATGAAATTGGACACTATCTTGGACTAAGACATATTTGGGGAGATGGAGATTGCACAGCACAAGATGGTATCGATGATACACCAAATGCCGACGCACAATCCGATCAAGATTGTGACATCACTAAGAACACGTGCACCGACAATATCCAAGGTGTCGATTTACCTGACATGATTGAAAACTATATGGATTATTCTGCAGAAACATGTCAAAATAGTTTTACTCAAGGTCAAGTAGATTTGATGCATGGCGTGCTTGAAAATGAACGATATGATTTAGTTCACAATAATGCGGCGTCAGTGACATCATTAAATGAACTCGCGTTAAACATCGCTCCAAACCCTGCAAATGCTTTTATTAGATATCAAAGTGATGAAAAAATTGAATCCATTAAGATAATTTCGATTGATGGACAAGTAGTAAAATCAATTGAAGCACAATCTACAAATGGTATGATAAATACCAGCGCATTAGCTAAAGGTTTTTATTACGTTGTGATTTCATCTTCAAATAATCAAACAGCAAGTAAATCCCTAGTTATTCAGTAATTACTTGCGTTCATTTATAAAAAGCGTCCAAGTTTGGACGCTTTTTTTTTGCATTTATTAGCATTCTTTTTAACGAATATTAGGAACGAAACTATTGTCTTACTGTTACTTAGCTCTAATTTTGTTGCCTATAATAGTAAAAAAACGATATTATGAAATTACTCTCCAGTTTTCTATGCTTCACGATGCTCACATCATTTAATGTTTCAGCAGTAAATAGTTTGCCTCAATATGAATCAGATAAAGATTCAATAGCTAAAAAATCAAAGGGTTTTGAAAAAACATTTTATGATACTTCCGCTATATTTAAAAACGATTGGAACAACAACCAAACATTCTGTTACACCAATAAAAAATATGATGTAACAAAGGGAATTGAATTAGTCGACTCGATTCACTCTTATGCCTTTCCGATTGAAAATAAAACAACTTCTCCTTTTGGTAGAAGACACAGTTCATTTCACAAAGGAATCGACATTCCATTAAAAAATGGAGAGGCTATTGTTGCCGCATTTGACGGAAAAGTGAGGTATGCTAAATACAACAATGGAGGATTTGGAAATTTGGTCATCATAAGACATGTCAATGGTCTTGAAACATATTACGCTCATTTATCAAAATTTAAAGTCAAACCAAACCAGATAGTAAAAGCTGGTCAAGTCATTGGACTCGGTGGAAGCACTGGTAGATCATACTCACCTCACCTCCACTTCGAAGTCCGTTACAAAGACAAAGCAATTAACCCTGAGCGTATATTTAACACAGAAGAATATTGTCTAAGAAACGATAAAACCATTGTTGGAGAGTTAGTTCAAAACATGCAACAACAGATTAAACATTCGCATCTAGACGAGTCTTTTTTAGCTGAAGGCAAGGTGTATTCAATTCAAAAGGGAGATACACTCTCCAAAATTGCAGCTAGATCAGGGACAACAGTATCAGAACTTTGCGCTTTAAACGGACTAAGTCAACAGAGTGTTCTTCAAATCGGACAAAAGATTCGAATAAACTAAGGAACCAAGAGCTTTCCTTTTACGACAGAATCAGAATTATTTTCTGTAATTGTGAAGTAATAAAGACCTGATTCTAAATTGATTTCGTTTAACCTTTGCGATTCTGAGGTTGTAAATAATTCAGTTGAGAGTTTCCCGTGGACATTATAAAATGAAATGGTGAGTAATTTCCCTGAATCATTATTAAAATAAAGCGTACTTTCTTCTGTAATTGGATTTGGACTTAATAAATAGTTGGTTTCTCCTACATCAATTACTTCTGTGCTTACAATCCAAGAAAAGCCAACACCTCCCAAACTTAATCTATAATAGTTTACAGAATTCACAATTGGATTTAAATCTGTAAAACTATATTGAATCTCTTCCGCAGTAGAACCACAAATTCCTTCAATACTACCTATTTGAGTGAAGTTTACAGAATCCGAAGACCTTAACACTTGAACACCATTACATGTATTCCCTTGCTTTATTGCCCATGAAACAAGTACTTTTCCGTTAAATTCAGTAGCATTCAATCCATGAATAACATCTTCATTTTGCCCAAATGCCACCATCGTTGCAAATAACAAAGTAAAAACGATTATTAATTTCATTGGAATTGATTTATTATAACAACGTGAATTTACATCATTAATTATGGAAACAAAAAAAGGCCGATTTAAAATCGACCTTTTGAACGTGTATTTGAAATTTATCTTATTTATTCGCCATGTGGTTCACTTCCATCCAGCCACCACCGTTTTCACAGTCTAGACCTTTTGCTTTGAAATACTGCGTTGCTTGTCCGCTTCTGTTTCCACTTGCACAGCAAAAAATAACAGGTTGTTCAAGTGCCATAATTTCACTTTCTCTTTCCACCACCTCTTGTAAAGGAATATTTATCGATCCAGCGACATTACCACCCATAAATTCTCCTTGAGATCTTACATCTACAATTGTGTATTTTTCCATTTTGTTTTATTTAAAGTTCTTTAATTGATACAAAGATAAAGCAAGCCAAAAGTTCTTTTTGTATCCTAAGTTACACGAGCGCTTCAAAATAATTCCATAATGGCTCTTCTGGAACAGGAGCAACAACGCTGATCATCTCTTTAGTTGTAGGATGTTCAAACGATAACTTTCTGGCATGCAAATGTATTGAACCATCTTTGTTTGATCTTCGAGCTCCGTATTTCACATCTCCTTTTATTACACAACCAATCGTTGCGAGTTGGCAACGGATTTGATGATGTCTACCTGTTTCAAGCTCTACTTCAAGTAAATGATACTTATCCGATGAAGCTATCCATTTATAATGTAATACTGCATGCTTCGAACCTTTCACTTCATTGTCGTGAGCGTAAGACTTATTTTGCTTCTCATTTTTCTTAAGATAGTGAGAAAGTCGTCCTGATTTTTGACTTGGCATATTCTCAACGACAGCCCAATAAATTTTATCTGTTGTTTTCTCTCTAAATTGCGCGTTCAACCGAGACAACGCCTTGGATGTTCTAGCAAAAACAAGAGCCCCACTTGTAGGTC
>JBFHHS010000228.1:0-4390 GCA_041596895.1 Crocinitomicaceae bacterium
ATTGATTTAAGTCAGTTTACATACATAGATTGTGAATACGGTGTTAATAATTATTAACACCGTATTCACAATCTATGTATGTAAACTGACTTAAATCAATCTATTTTCCAGATCTCTTACGATCACTTTCTTTTAAAAGAATCTTACGCATTCTTAAGTTTTCTGGAGTAACCTCAACATACTCATCAGCCTGAATATACTCTAAACATTCCTCTAAGCTAAATTGTTTCGGTGGAGCAAGTTTCACTTTATCATCTGCACCAGAAGAACGCATGTTAGACATTTTCTTCGTCTTAGTGACATTGACAACTAGATCATTTGCACGACTATTTTCTCCAATTACCTGTCCTTCGTAAATACTCTCACCTGGAGCGATAAAGAATTTACCACGTTCTTGTAAGTTATTTAATGAGAACGGAATTGAAGTTCCAAGTTCCATAGAAATTAAAGAACCATTCAAACGTCCAGGAATCTCACCTTTATAAGGTTGGTACTCTAAGAATCTATGTGTCATAATTGCTTCACCAGCCGTTGCTGTTAGCAAATAATTTCTAAGTCCGATAATACCACGAGAAGGAATTTCAAAAGTGATTTTCATACGATCTCCTTTCGGTTCCATATTTTTCATTTCACCTCTACGCTTAGTTACAGCTTCCACTGCAGTACCGCTATTCACTTCCGGTAAATCGATTGTTAACTCTTCAACTGGTTCACATTTAACACCGTCAATTTCTTTCAAAATTACTTGTGGCTGTCCCACTTGAAGCTCATAACCTTCACGTCTCATCGTTTCAACCAAAACTGACAAGTGCATTACCCCTCTTCCGAAGACCATCCATTTATCCGCCTTGTCTGTTTTTTGAACACGCATGGCTAAGTTTTTCTCAAGCTCTTTCTCCAAACGCTCAGAAATATGTCGAGATGTTACCAATTTCCCTTCTTTACCGAAGAAAGGAGAGTCATTAATTGAGAACAACATGCTCATTGTAGGCTCATCAATAGCAATACTTTCTAATGGTTCTGGCTCTTCAGCATCACAAATTGTATCACCAATTTCGAAACCTTCAATTCCCGTTACCGCACAAATATCTCCACCTTGAACAGATTCCGTTTTAACACGGTCAGTTCCTTCAAATGTAAAGACCTCTTTTACTCTATGTTTTTGTTGAGTACCATCAGCTTTAGCCAAGATAATTGGCATGTTAGGCTTTAATTCCCCACGAGTCAAACGACCGATAGCGATACGACCAACAAATGTTGAGAAATCCAACGAAGTAATTAACATTTGTGTATTTCCTTCTGGAATTGTAACCGGCGGGTAGTAATCTAAAATCTTATCCAATAAAGGAACGATAGAAGTTGTAGGTTGTTTGTAATCTTCTGACATCCAACCATTCTTAGCAGACCCATAAATAGTTGGGAATTCTAATTGCTCTTCAGTTGCATCCAATTCAAACATTAAGTCGAATACTTTCTCGTGCACTTCATCTGGCGTACAGTTGTCTTTATCGACTTTATTTACGACTACTAAAGGTTTTAATCCCATAGAAAGCGCTTTACCAAGAACAAAACGTGTTTGTGGCATTGGACCTTCAAAAGCATCTACTAGAAGACAAACACCATCGGCCATGTTTAATACACGTTCTACCTCACCACCAAAATCGGCGTGACCAGGAGTATCGATGATATTGATCTTTGTTCCTTTGTACATTACAGATACATTTTTCGAAACGATTGTGATACCACGTTCGCGTTCTAAATCATTGTTATCCATAATAAGCTCACCTGTTGGACGGCTTCTTTCGTCAACTACAGCACCAGCTTCAATCATTTTATCTACCAACGTCGTTTTCCCGTGATCGACATGGGCAATAATTGCAATATTTCTAATTTCCATTATATTAATTCTAAAAAGGTTCTACTATTTACGATCTCCCGTAACTACCATCTCGTCTACGTCCACTGCTTCTTCCGCTTCGGCTGTTTCCACCACCATCACGTCTGCTGCTTCCACCACTAAATGATGATCTTCGTCCACCGCCGCTTCCGCCACGATTTCCACCACCTCTACTTCCGCCACCAGCTTTTTTCTTGGTAACTTCAACAGAAACTTTGTGGCCTTCGTACTCAACACCGTTAACTTCTTTGATAATTTTATCAGCTAGTTCGTTATCAGCTTCAAAAAATGAGAATGAAGCAAGAATATCAATACGACCAACTTTACTTGAATTCAATCCAGCGGCATCACATACAACTCGTAATAAACCACCTGGGTTTAACCCATCACGTTGACCTAAATTCACAAAGAATCTAGTTTTGTTTTCATCCTCTCTTCTTGAACCACGGTCTCTATCTCCTCCGCGATCTCTGTCTCCTCCGCGATCTCTTCTATCTCCTCGGTCTCTTCGATCACTAATACGATCATTTCCACGATCATTGTCTCTCGAATCTCTACCTTGTTTACGATTTAAATCTCCAGCTCTGTTGTAGTACTCAATAAATTGATTGAATTCAGCAGAAACGAATTTTTTTATCACCTCTTCTTTCGAAAGTTCTTCAAACTCGGCCATTAAAGCAGGAATGAATTCAGCGATATCATCTTCTTTAACTTCAGTTTCAATTACCTTGTTAACTAATTTTTTTAATTGAATTTCGCAGATTTCTTTAGGTCCAGGAATTGTTCCTTTCGTAAACGTTGTTCTGATCTTACGTTCAATTGCCTTAATCTTATACCCTTCTTTCGGTGTAACTAAAACTAAAGACTCCCCTTTTTTACCAGCACGAGCAGTTCTACCTGATCTATGCGTGTAATTTTCGATTTCATCAGGAAGGTTGTAATTAATTACGTGTGTAATATCATCAACATCAATTCCTCTTGCAGCTACATCTGTAGCCACTAAGATTTGAACCGATTTATCTCTAAACCTTCTCATCACGTTATCACGTTGCGCTTGAGATAAATCTCCATGCAACGGTTCTGCGCTATACCCTTCTTTTCCTAATTTTTCTGCAACTGCAGCTGTTTCACGACGTGTTCTACAAAAAGTAACACCGTAAATCTCAGGATTAAAATCAATGATTCTTTTCAAAGCAGCGTATCTATCTCTTTCAGAAACTGTATAGTAGATATGATCGATGTTTTCATTTGTTTGATTCTTGTGACCAATGGCAACCTCTAATGGGTCGTCCATATAGTTTTTAGAAATCTGTGCAACTTCTTTTGGCATAGTAGCCGAGAACAACCAAACATTTTTATGATCTGGTGTGTTATCAAGAATCGCATCGATATCCTCTTTGAATCCCATGTTTAGCATTTCATCGGCTTCATCTAAAACAACCCATTCCACATCTTGCAGCTGAACGGCTTTTCTTTTAGTTAAATCGACTAATCTACCAGGAGTAGCAACAATAATTGAAACCCCTCTTTTGATGTCTTGCATTTGGCGACGGATATCCGTACCACCATAAACTGCAACTACATTCACATCAAGATGTTTCGCGTAATTTTGTATATCCTTAGAAATTTGTAAGCATAATTCACGTGTTGGACAAATCACAAGTCCTTGAGGTAATCTTTTCCCCTCATCTACTTTACTTACTAATGGAAGGCCGAACGCGGCTGTCTTCCCTGTCCCTGTTTGAGCTAGACCAACAAAATCACTACTATCACCCATTAAATGTGGGATAGCTTCTTGTTGGATCGGAGTAGGTGTTTCAAACCCCATGTTTTTTAACGACTTCAACACCTCACTCTTTAGCCCGAGTTCTTCAAACGTCATTTGTTATTTTTAAAATTGAGTGCAAAGGTACGGAGAATTTAAGGAACTTCCACAGAATCACGGCATTTCGTTTGATTTAACACAAGTTTAACGCCTCATTTACAATGTAATAAATCTAAATGCTCCAAACTTATAGTATCCATTTCAGTCATTTTTAATAATTAAATGATTTTCAATCAATTGCAAAAACAGAATAATTGCAACATGAAAAACAATAGATTAAACCCAGATAATGGGCTACTAAATGGCCAAACTATAAGATTAACATCGATTTAGCTTAAAAGCACAAAGTACTAAAGATGATGAAATTTATACTTATACAGCAAATTCACAACTTGTAAACAAGGAAATGTGAACGCTATTGACATGAGCATTTTATTTCGAATAGAATTTCATTAATTCGGCATCACTAAACCATCAATTAGAGAAAAAGTCTCGTCATTTGCCAATGATTTTCCTTTATTAACCAATTTTTCAGGATCTAAATCGGCCAGTACTTGAGCTGAATTATTTGAATTATTATTCAATTCAACGGCTTCATTATTCACTTTAGATGCCATGAGGTCCTTTTCAACTGAAACACTTGTTTTGTCGATGAATAAAGTTCTATA
>JBFHHS010000229.1:0-4367 GCA_041596895.1 Crocinitomicaceae bacterium
CCTGGGTTTTACTTCGCCAGAATTGTCTCGATGTTTATTGTTTTTCCAGGATCATTGATGGTGATTTACTTCACGATGATGTAAGTTTCTCCTTTGAACAGGTCAATTTATAAGAAGCTCTAATTCTTAGTCCCCGTTACGACTTGCTGAGTATACCCCCCGGCAGAATAGCTTTCTCCATAATCAATTGGTTCAGGCACCATTTAATTTTCATTTAGCGGGTATCCGATTAAAAAAAAACGAGAAGGTTATATTAAACCTGCATACACTTCTCACTGAAATGAACAAATCAGCAAAATAAACGATCCGTTAATCTGCTTTGAGAGATATTCCTTTCACAAATTGTGTTGGTGTAATCAATTCATGCTTTTTAAACTGGCGATTGAAATAACTTGTATTGTTGAATCCTGCTTTATAAGCAACCTCTGCCAAGGTTAATTTTCTATCTTCTTTCATTAACTTTTTAGAAAACTTTATCTTTTCCGAGTTGATGTAATCAATTGGTGAAATGCCCAGCGTATTTTTAAACTGACGATGAAAATGGGAAACACTCATATGGGCTTTATCAGCTAGCGATTGCACAGAAATGGCGTGACTCGTTAAATTGTCTTTAACATATTGAACCGCTTGTCCGATGCGCGTATCATTGACAAAAGGATTAGAATCATTTAAAATCAGCGCTTTTGCTTTCGTTTGGAGTAAGCGCACCACCAACTCCTGAATCATCAAGTCCAATAAAACATCTTTCGATTTATTGTTTGCCGTGAAAGTCAGGGTAATTCGTTTAATTAAATCGTCAACAATAGCATTTGAAATCAAATGTGAACTCGATTCACTCAGCTGCCATTCATTATTCTCGTTTTCAATGGCGACATGTGCATTGAACTTCTCTACAACTTCTTTCAACTTAAAAGCATCAATTCCCAATGCTAAACATTGTGTAGGTGTTTCTTCCGTCGCCAATGGAAAGTCAATCACCATTTTATTATTCGTAGGCATAATCACCGATTCTCCCGGATAAAAGTCGAATGCTTCAAATCCATCCAAATGCATCACTTTTTTACCCGAAAGCATACTTGCAATAATCGGAAAGTTGAAAACCAAAGAAACCTGTTCTGCAAACGTGTGAGTTTCGTACACATTTAACTCTGCATATTCGGCACTATACGTGGTTCTATTCTCAACCAACGTGGTTAACTCTCGACTTTTCAAATGCTGACTTAAGATCGGATTCATACAATAATAATACGAAATAAATAACCGATTATCTACATGTATGAGAGGATTGTGCAATCATATGGCACATATGTTCAAGAGGTTAGGGGGGTAAAAAAATAACTTTAAACCATTATTAACTAAAGAAATTAAACATATGAGTTATTCTAAACCAAAGTTTAAAGAAACGTATTCCAATTTTATTAATGGAGCATTTGTTGAGCCGATTGGTGGCCAATATTTTGAAAATACCTCCCCGATTGATAATAGTTTAATAGCAAAATATCCACGTTCACAAAAAGAAGATGTTGAACTCGCTCTTGACGCAGCCAATGCAGCAAAAGAAGCATGGGGCAATACCTCTGCAACAGAACGTTCTAATTTATTACTTAAAGTAGCAGACATCATTGAAGCGAACCTGGAAGAGCTTGCTCTAGTAGAAACTTGCGATAATGGTAAGCCTATTCGTGAAACCTTAAATGCAGACATTCCACTTTGTGCAGACCACTGGAGGTATTTTGCTGCTTGTATCCGCTCTGAAGAAGGCAGCGCATCGGAACTGGATCAGAACACACTATCCATGAACATCAAAGAACCATTGGGTGTGGTTGCTCAAATCATTCCATGGAATTTTCCATTACTTATGCTTTCTTGGAAATTACCACCAGCATTGGTTACCGGAAATTGTGTGGTTCTTAAACCGGCTGAGCAAACCCCAGCAAGCGCCACATTGCTTATGGAAAAAATTGCAGACGTCTTTCCTCCTGGAGTGATTAATATTGTTCATGGATTTGGTACGGAAGCAGGAAAACCATTGGCCTCAAGTGCAAAAGTGGATAAAGTAGCCTTCACTGGAGAAACAACAACCGGTCAATTGATTATGCAATATGCATCTAAAAACCTGAATCCTGTTACTATGGAGCTTGGTGGTAAGTCGCCTAATGTATTCTTTAACTCGGTGATGGATGAAGACGATGCGTATTTAGACAAGGCCATTGAAGGTGCGGTATTATTTGCGTTTAACGGAGGAGAAGTGTGTACATGCCCATCAAGAATGCTTGTACAAGAAGACATTTACGATGCTTTTATGGAACGCGTGATTGAAAGAACCAATGCCATCATTCAAACTAATCCATACGACGTAAACTGCATGATTGGTGCACAAGCGTCCAAAGATCAGTATGAAAAAATTCAATCTTACCTCAAAATAGGAAAAGAAGAAGGTGCAAAAGTCCTTGCAGGTGGTCAAGTTAATCAACTGGAAGGTGATCTTGCCAACGGTTATTATATTCAACCAACCATCTTAGAAGGACACAATAAAATGCGGGTTTTCCAAGAAGAAATTTTCGGTCCTGTTGTATGTGTTACGAAGTTTAAAGATGAAGCGGAAGCTATTGAGATTGCAAACGATACACTCTATGGATTAGGCGCAGGTGTTTGGACCAGAGATGCACACCAATTGTATCAAATCCCAAGAGCGATAAAAGCAGGTCGTGTTTGGGTCAATTGCTATCATGCGTATCCGGCACATGCTCCTTTTGGAGGTTACAAAAAATCAGGGTTCGGTCGTGAAAACCACTTTATGATGCTGAATTATTACAGACAAACAAAAAACATGTTGATTTCTTATGATAAAAACAAATTAGGCTTCTTCTAAACTTAAAAATCAACAAACGGCTGAATGGGATCATTCGGCCGTTTATTTATATCGACTTATGCAACGAATAGACATCACACCAAATGCCGCTAAAATTGTGCAACAACTTAAAACACAACATGGCCCTTTAATTTTCCATCTCAGTGGAGGATGCTGCGATGGTTCTGCACCCATGCTTTTTGAGCAAGAAGAAATGTATCTCGACGATAGTGACGTGCTCTTAGGTGTGGTAGAAGGGGTGAATTTCTTCATGAATAAAGATCAATTTGAATATTGGAAACATACGCACTTAACGGTAGACATAACCGAAGGTCGTGGATCTAGCTTTTCATTGGAAATTCCACTCGGTTTAAGGTTTATGATTCACTCACGACTACTAACTCCAGAAGAAAATGAGGTTTTAAATCCGGTTAGGTAAACAAACTGATGGTGTATAGATACTGTATGGATAATGTATGGAAAGTGCATCATTCAGCGCGCAAACATCAATTTAAAATCGAGCGCTTACAATAGAATTTATTGAAAGATGCGTACCTTGAGGAATTCAATACATCACTTCTAATCTATGAAGACATACTTAATTCTGTTAATCAGCCTCACAGCTTCTCTAACTTTTGGGCAGGTGCAATCTTACTTTGTAACTCCTGTTCAAACCGATGCCGCCTACGCAATCGATCAGGACAGTAGCACAATCAGCATTAACACAGGAACGCAACAAAACAAGCTTTACCTTTTCATAGGCGGTACTGGAAGTAGCAGTTCATCGGACTATAATGCAGTGCGCTTGCATGCAGCCGATCTAGGTTTTCATTTCATTAATTTGAGTTACCCCAACGATGTGGCCGCAGCAAGTTTAGCAGGTGATCCGGACGCCCTGGCTTTTGACCATTTCCGTCAAGAAATTTGCTTCGGAACTCCCGTAAGCGATGATGTCAACGTGGATACCCTGAATTCAGTTTACACGCGAACATTAAAATTGGTGCAATACCTAAACGCTACGCATACTTCAGAAAATTGGGGACAGTTTCTTGCTTCGCCTAGCGCATTGGATTGGTCTAAAATTATTGTGGGTGGACATTCGCAAGGTTCTGGTCATGCCGCTTATCTCGCTAAACAATTTGACGTAGATCGTGTGCTGATGTTTTCTGGTCCAAACGATTACAGCGACTTCTTTTCTGGTCCCGCTAACTGGATAACTCAACCTGGCACCACTTCCCTTTCACGTCACTTTTCTTACTTGAGTTTAAACGATGAAATCGTTGATTATGCCAAGCAACACGCAAATAACGAAGGACTTGGGATGCACATTAATGACGATTCAACCTATGTCGATAACCTCACATCTCCTTACACGAACTCGCATTGTTTGTACACCACACAAGCTCCCGGTATTATCATCCTAAACCACAACGTTACCATGAAGCTTTCAACTATCAACAACGATGTTTGGACGTATATGCTTACCGATCCCAATGTGACTGGTATAGAAAACAAC
>JBFHHS010000230.1:0-4330 GCA_041596895.1 Crocinitomicaceae bacterium
ATGCTTGCTTCTTTTGATACAAATGTCGTCGTTATTGATTACACCTCAGCTGGGTTCGATATCGATGTCCTTCCAAAAATTCGAACGCTTTACCCTGATGTTAAATTATTAGCCATCACACCGGAACAATCTGCTCAGGTTTTGGTAGATGCGCTTCGTTCAGGGATTACTAGCTATGTTAAAAAAGATTGTTCTATTCCTGAGATTTTAGATGCAGTGATTGAAACTTCAAAGGGGGAAAAGTTCTTTTGTGGAACTATTCTGGAGACGATTCAAGATGCTAACCTTGATGTTCACGATATTGATACAGGTTCATTTTCTTGTGAGGCAGTTGTAATTTCAAAACGCGAATGTGAAATAATAACATTGATTGCAGAAGGGTTTACAAATGCTCAAATTGCCGAGAAACTATTCCTCAGTGCGCATACCATCAATACGCATAGAAAAAACATTATGTCGAAACTTGGTGTTAAGAATACAGCTGGTATTGTAATGTATGCAATAAAGACTAATCTTACATCACCAAATAAGTTCTTGTTTACAGCGGATAACAACGCTTAATTTCTTTTTTCTTTTTTTTCTTTCATGAATTGAACGTATTTTGTAGACTGTTGTACAGTATTCAAATTGTAAGTATGCGTTTATTATTAATTGTTGTTTCATTGGTATGGATTTTTCCACTTTTTGGACAGAATCAGGATACTAATGATGCGTCTGAAGAAAAGGAGGGGCTGTCCAAAGATTCAAGAAAAGCGGTTGTTGTCAAAAAAACAGATAAAAAAATAAAATCAAGGACTTCTGAAAAGAAGGCTGTAGAACAAGAGTATGGAACTTTTGATATGGAAGAGGCTGAATCTGAAGCGCCTATGCCTGGCATCCAATCGACACAATCATATAAAGCCGTTGAATCGAATTTCAATTTAAATAAAGTACAATCGACAAATCAAAGAACTCAAAGATCGCCATCCGTTTCTCAACAGAATGAAATGAATAATGCAGTCAAGTTTTTCGAAACTAATTCGCCGAATTCATTCGAGCATAATTTTTTCTATTATGTGTCTGGTAATTATGATATTAGTCGTGAATATTATTTAAATCAAGCGGAATCCATGCGTCCTTCTAACGCGGATGTTCAAATTCAGAAAGCAGCTTTATTTATAATAAAAGGCGATAAGCAAAACGCTATTAAATACATTGATAAATTAATTGTAGTGAATAGATTGTCTGCTTCAGCATTAAGTTATGGTAAGGATGTGTTGAAATCCACACCTATGGGGGGCACACTTGTAACACATGGGTTTGATGACACCTATTCTGTTTGGTATGCCCAGAATAAATTGGGAATCAGAAAGGATGTTGTTTTAGTCTCGCTTGATTTCATGCAAAGCGATTATTATCAGAGTGAACTGACTAAAAAAGGTTATAATTTGCCTACTTCAAATCTTATTGATGTCAATTATTTCACTTCCTTTTGCCAATTAAATGTTTCTCAAAAAGTTAGTGTTTCAATGACTTTGCCGAAAGAGTATTTATCTGGTTTATTACCAAATTTATATGTCACAGGCCTGGTTTTTGAATACCACGAGGATAAGTATTCAAATTTTAATCGGAATAATGAGTTGTGGAATTCTATCTTATCTAAAGATCTGGTAAACCATGCTTCTGATGAAAAAGGCAAACAATTGTCTTCGAATTACTTACCAATGTTACTTCAATTGAGAAGGGTGTATAATGAAAAGGGTAATGTTAAACAAGTTAAATTAGTTGATCAGGATATTGATAAAGTAGGGGTTCAATGTAGAAAATACGATAAAGTCCAACAATTGAAAGGTGCGTATTAAATGCGATTAATTAAACCGCAATATAAGTCGATGACTGATGAGTCACTAATGATGTCCATCTCGAAAGGAGATAAAAGGGCATTTGACGAAGTGTATGCAAGATATTCAGGGCCATTGTTGGGTTATTTTATAAGAATGCTGTGGAAAGATCGTGAGAAGGCCGAGGATTTTGTACATGACATTTTTGCAAAGATTATTCGTAAACCTGAATCCTTTGATACGACGAGAAATTTTAAAACATGGCTTTATTCTGTTGCGAATAACATGTGTAAAAATGAATATAAGAAACAAGAGGTTCGAAAGAATACTTCTACTGGTTTGGATCAACACTACAGCTTAAGTGATGATACTTCGAATGTATTGTACGAAGTTCAAGATATGCAGTTTAGGACTGAGTTTGAAAAGAGTTTGGATGATTTAGATTTAAAGCATAGTGAAGTGTTTAAGCTTCGACATATTGAGTGTTTATCAATAAAAGAAATTGCAGAAGTTCTTGAAATTAGCGATGGAACAGTGAAATCCAGGTTGTTTTATGCAACAAAATATTTAGCAAAAAGTTTAAAGGATTTCGATCCTGTAGAGAATAGATAGTATGGAAAGAGATGTCATAGATATTATAACAGAAAAGGAGTTTCATCAATTAACAAAAGATGAATTGACTCAGGTTTCTGAGCTTTGTTCAAATGAAAATGAATTTGTTCAAATGAAGCAAGTATTTGGTCAGTTGGCCAATGCTTCGGAAGGAATAGTTACTCCCAAAACTGAAACCAAAGCTAGTTTGGATGAGTTATTTGCCCAAACGTATCCTAAGGCTTCGCCAGTTTGGTATAATTCGATACTGGCCGTTGTTGTCCCTAAAGAAAAGCCATTTTATAGACAACCATTGATGCAGTTGGCGGCTGTAGCATTGCTTTTATTGTTAGTTATACCAATGTTCAATAATGATATGGTTGTGCCAAATAATAAGATGGCAAAAGCAGAAACTCCAGCTGAATTAACTGAAGATATAGAAGTTAATGTACCTGAAATTGAAACGGAAATGGTAGAAATGGAGGAGGACAGCGAAGTGAATAATCAAGTAACAATAGAATCAGATTCAGACACGCGCGAAGTGATTGAGGATGAATTTTTATCGGACGATGTGGTTAGTCAACCAATTTCTACTACGCTAATAGGGGAACGGTTTGTGTCTAGTGCTTCAGAATCGCCGGTGCCAGCTTCTAACCATCCTGATGGTATTTTTGTTGGCGGAAGAGAGCCGAATGTTTCAACCTCAATATCTGCTTTGGATTCGGAAGATTTACTAGATCTATTAACGACTACATTCTAATTGATTATAGCCGAATAGCAACCATTTCTTTTTCGAGCTCGGTTTTTCTTATTAAAACGCCAAACCTAAAAAGATCGTAAGTGATGTGAAAATCATCACTGGAGATGAGTGTATTCCATGCATTCAGCATCGAGTCGCTCCAGCGAATATCATCTAAGATAAATATGGTTTCATTGTCAGAATATTCGCGTAAAGATTCCATGTAGTTTAATAATGCTTGTCCATCATGGTGCCCGTCAACAAAAATGAGATCAAAAACAGTTTTATTTGAGTTTTCCAAATACTGATCAAATGTAGAATGTAAACTTGTGATGTTATGTGGAGCGATTGATTCAAAATTTTTTAACGCTTGTTCGCGTGTGTTTTTGCAAGCTTCAATCGTTGTTATCTTAGTTGTTTTACATCCCAATTGCATATGGATCGAACCTATTCCAAGTGATGTTCCAAATTCAAGAATATTTTTAAACGCATAATGCTTACAAATACGATATAAAAAGTCGCCATATTTCCCTTTGGACGAACTTGTCTTAAGAATTTGTTGAATTGATCGCTTATTTCCTAGTTTTTTAGAGCCAGCTCCAAAATCTTCAATTTCAATTTCACTTTTGTCAGAATTCAGCTTTTCAATGAGCTCATTTAATAATAAATAATCTTTAAGGTCTTTGTTGATACTTAGACATTTATCTTCGAAGTCTTGGGTGAAGTTTGAACGATTCGTACTGCTTCCTTTAGCTTTCCAACGATATTTTATATATTCGAGTCCTAAATTCATATTGCCAAATTAAACAATCTTCAACGAAGAAATGGATAAAGCGAACAAGGAAGAGATATTATTGCAAAAAAGTCAAGTCTTTGATCGCGATTTTCGGGTTACATTAGATTCAGCTTGTACCATCGGAAATGGAATTATTCGTTTAGATAATAATGATATTCATAGAGCTAACGCAGCTTTTGATAATTTGGATGTGAAACCCTCATTTTTTATTCCTGCTTCTGGATCGGGATCAAGAATGTTTAAGTTTTTGTATGAATGGCTAGAAGATGGGGAAGACAGCGATATGGTTAGTGCATTTTTTAATCAAATTGACTTGTTCCCTTTTGCTTCTAGAGTTAAAACTCGAAATCATCGCGCTGGAATTGCAAATGAATTATTGAGTGA
>JBFHHS010000231.1:0-4302 GCA_041596895.1 Crocinitomicaceae bacterium
CTGCGCTTTGTGCTTCACCGACGATATCAACATCTAATTCAGCATTCAAAATTGATCGAATACCAATTCGAACTAAGTCATTACTATCTGCTAAAATTAGATTCATTATTTAGAATAATTATAGATAAGGCAAATATAGATAAAATAAATACAGTATAAATAAAAAATGCCCGTCAAAATTGACGAGCATTTCAATCCTAAATATTTCAATTCTTAAACGGTTACACACCAGTTCATTTCATCCTTAACCTTACCAACCTTAAGGTCAGTCAAGTAACGACTTACTTTATTTGATATCTCTCTTGTTTCCACAGCTGGGAGTTCATAAACTTCACCTCTAAATCCAATTTTTGCAATAGGCGCGATAGTGGCAGCAGTTCCGGCTCCAAATGCTTCAGAAACTCTTCCTTCTTTTAAAGCAGTAATAATTTCTTCAACAGTAATTTTACGTTCTTCGACATCTAACCCCCAATGCTGAGCAATCTCAACAACGGATCTTTTAGTAACACCTTTTAAAATGGTATCAGAATCCTCTGAAGGTGTAATCAATTTTCCGTCTACAACAAACATTACGTTCATTGTGCCAGACTCCTCGATGTATTTATGTTCAATTCCGTCAGTCCAAATCAATTGATGGAACCCTTCTTCATTTCCTTTTTTGGCTGGATAAAGAGATGCAGCATAATTCCCCGCTGTTTTAGCTCTTCCAACCCCACCTTTAGATGCTCTTGTATAAAACTCTTCAATTTTCACATTTACCGGATTAGAATAATAAACTCCAACAGGACAAGTGAAAATCATAAATGTATATGTATCTGAAGGTTTAATTCCGATAAAATCATCCGTAGCAAACATAAAAGGTCTGATATATAAAGAATACCCTTCTTTATTTGGAATCCAATCTCGATCTATATCAATGATCTTTTTTACAAGTTCAGTAAACATATCTTCTGGAATAACCGGCATACACATACGCTCACAAGACTCTGCGAATCTTTTGGCATTCATGTCTGGTCTAAACAAAAGAACTTCACCTTCATCTGTTTTATTCGCCTTCATCCCTTCAAAAATGGATTGACCATAATGAATCGCAGATGTTGCAGGGTGTAATGATAGAGGCGCAAAAGGTTTAATCTCTGGAGTTTCCCAGGCACCATTTCTGTAATTCATAACCAACATGTGGTCTGAAAATACTTTTCCAAACGGAAGGTTCTCCCAGTCAACGCTTTCAATTTTTGAATTTTGCGTTTTTTCTATTTTAATTGATATAGTGTCGTTTAACATACCTTGAATTCTAAGCTGCAAAAGTACGTAAAATACGTTGAATTTCAAATAGCCGTTACATAATAATGAATAAATTATTTGAGTAGATTTGAACTTTAGAAAGAAATTGACTAAAAGTAGAGAAATATTAGAAAAATATTGGGGGTTTAAGGGCTTTAGACCGCTTCAAGAAGAGATTGTTGATAGTGTAATCTATGGTCACGATACGCTGGCAATTTTACCTACTGGGGGTGGGAAATCTATTTGTTTTCAAGTCCCAGGGATAGCATTATCAGGTATTACCATCGTGATCTCACCTCTTATTGCCTTGATGGAAGATCAGGTTAACAACTTGAATTCAAAAGGAATTAATGCTAGTCTGCTTTCTAGTTCAATGAGTTACCGTGAAATTGATATTACGTTAGACAATGCTCGATTTGGTAATATGAAATTCTTGTATACATCACCTGAACGACTAAAATCAGAACTCTTTATCGAACGTTTTAAGCAGATGAACGTTGGTCTAATTGTGGTTGATGAAGCGCATTGTATTTCTGAATGGGGACATGATTTTCGTCCAGCATATCGAGAAATTTCCGCTTTAAAGAATTATCATCCGAATACTCCAATTGTTGCTGTAACGGCATCAGCGACTCAACGTGTAAAAGAAGATATCATTGCGCTTTTAGAGCTTAAAAATGTAAACTTTTTTGAAGGAAGTTTAGAGCGAGAAAACATTCACTACAAAGTCATTGCTGCTCAGAATAAGCTAAATAGGATTACAGAGTTTGTTAAATTAAACACTCCTCAATGCGGAATCATTTATTGTCAAACAAGAAAAAGTGTAAAGCAGGTTGTGACACACTTGAGAGCCTTGAAAATCAATGCAGGTTTCTATCATGGTGGATTGGCTCCTGAAGATCGCAAATACATGCTAAATCATTGGTTGAAAGGCGATATTCAAATAATTGTAGCTACAAACGCTTTTGGAATGGGGATTGACAAGCCAGACGTTCGATTTGTATTACATTATGAAATCCCTAATAATTTAGAAGCATATTATCAGGAAGCCGGAAGAGCAGGTCGAGATGGCAAGGAAGCTCAAGCAATTGCTTATTGGGAGCAAAAAGATCTTGACCTCATGCAAGACCAACTCTCTCAAAAATATCCCGATTTAGATCGTGTCAAATACATATACAATTCGGTTTGCAATTATTTAAGTATTGCAATTGGTTCGGGTAACCAAGAAACATATGAGTTCGATATTAAAAAATTTCATCAAGCATTTGAAATCCCAATTACCGAGACTTATTACTCATTAAAATTGCTCCAATTAAATGGCACTATTAGTTTTACAGAAAACGGTTTCCACCCTACTCGATTAAAAATTGCCATCGGAAATGCTGCTCTTTATAAGTTTCAAGTAAGTCACGATAACATTGCAAATCTTGTCACATTACTTACTCGAAGTTACCCCGGAATATTTGATCGATTTATTGCTATTGATGAATTTGAATTATCAAACCGTTTAAAAATTTCAAAAGAAGAATTTATTAAAAAACTTAAGTTTCTTGAGCAATACGGAGTGATTGATATTAACTACCAATCATACTTACCAAAGATTACCTTATTGATTGAACGATTGCCTGAAGGTCATTTAACAATACGAACTGATGTATACACAAATCGTAAAAAGGTAGAAGAAGACAAGTTGACTTCTGTTGTGAATTACATCAAGGAAAACAAATGTAGATCACAACAAATTAGTCACTATTTCAACTCAGACTCAATGGAGTGCGGAAAATGCGATGTTTGTATTGCCAAAAAAGGTTCAAACCATAGCTATGAAGAATTACTTGAAATAATCCCAACAATTCTTCCTTTAAGCCTTGAGGAAATAACAAACAAGCTTTGTATTGATGGCGACTTGGCCCAGCGTGCTTTAAGAGAACTGATGCTCGACCAACGCATAGCATTCGAAGAGAATAAATTCATCTCAATTCGCTAGTTTTTCAACATTGATTTAAGGTCATGAACTTCCTTTTGAAGTGTTTTCAACGACTTTGACAAATCATTATCATCCAATCGTACATCAGGCAATTCGGGAGAAATATAATTCACGAATTTCCATATCTCAAGGATATCATTGGCATGAACTAAATAGGGTTGATAAAATGTATTTGTTGAACATAACTGAAAAGACTGTTCTGAACTTAGCAAGTTATGTACAACTTTAAAAACGATTCCCTCATCTTTTGTAACCACTATACAAGGAGTACCGCTTCGAATAGACATCCAATTCTGAATAAATTCACCAACAACAAACGAGCCTTCTACTACCGGCGGCATTGAATCACCTTTAATTGGAAAAGATCTATACTTTCTATCCTTGGATAAAAAGGGCAAATGAAATGTTGGTAGCACTTTTAAATAATCTGGATCAGCATAACCAGAAGTATAACCAGCACTCGCTTTTATTGGCACCAATTCAATAAGGTCATCGTTATTTTCATCAACCATAGCTGTGAGCACGCGTAATTTACTCCCTTTTACATCAGCGCTCAACCCCTTATCGATTTTCTCCCATTCACTCTCCTTATATTTTTCAAAATCCTTTCGAACCAAATCATCTATGGAAACCTTAAAGTAATCACTAAATAAAACTAGGCTTTCTAAATTTGGTTGGGCAACATTATTTTCGTAACCCGAGTATGAACTACGTGTTAAACCTAATTCTTTCGCTACTTCTTCTTGCGATTTACGCAATCTATTTCTCAGTAATTTGAGGTTTTGTCCTACTACCATGTTTAATATATCGTCAATGATTTGTCGGAAAATTAATCATTTCTTAGATTACAAACAAGTTTTGACAGTATTTTAATCACGAGGAGAAATAGGAACTCCTTTTACTTGACTTATTACAGCTATAAATTTCGCTCCAAGGAAAATGATTTGAGAAATATAGAAAATCCATGTTAAAACGGCTAAAAGCGTTCCAGCAACGCCACTGTTGGCAGCAAAAAAGTAATTCGCCAAATA
>JBFHHS010000232.1:0-4264 GCA_041596895.1 Crocinitomicaceae bacterium
AAATGGAAACTCGGTTACGCAAACACAAACGATAAATTTAGATGATGTCGCTCCTCCTGCTTTGGATGTGCCTAATTTACCTGATTTTATTGGCTGTAATTCTGCTAACCCTACTCCACCAACTGCAACAGATTATTGTGCTGGAGTTTTAACTGGAACACCGGATGTAACTTTCCCGATTACAACATTAGGATTAACTACAGTTACATGGTCGTATGATGATGGGAATGGTAATACAATTGATCAGACACAGGATATTTATGTAAATACTGTGGATGCTTCTACGTCTGTTTCAGGAACAACAATTAGTGCTGTGAGTGCAACTGCAACATACCAATGGTATGATTGTGGGACTAGTCAACCAATTGCTGGTGAGACGAATCAATCTTATACGCCAACAGTTACTGGTGACTATGCTGTTGAAGTGACAGAAAACGGATGTACTGAAATGTCTGCTTGTACTAATGTAGATTTTACAGGGATCAGTGAGTTAAATAGTAACTTGATTCAAATTTATCCAAACCCAACAAACAACGGTATTTTTACTGTAACGTTTGATGGTGAGATGGATCAAATTAGTGTAGTAGATGCAATTGGTAGAACTATTGAGTTACCAGTTGACTTGTCTTCAGGTAAGGTTGATGGGTCTTCTTTAGCTGCAGGTAAATACATTGTTAAAGTGATTACTTCAGATCGCCTTTACACGAAAGCAATCGTTGTATTGGATTAATTCTAAGATAGTTTAATAAAAAAGCCCTTCGGTTTCATCCGAAGGGCTTTTTTTATGCTTAGTTATTATCAATCTATAAAACTCGAAAGTAATTCACGTAGTACTCGCTCGTCATTTGATTTGTTTCGCTTGAGTTTAAATGAATCGTTCACTTCGAACTTTGCTTTTGGGATTTCAATGAAATTGGTCGCCCGTTCTTCTAAGGTTTTCTTCTTACGTTCGAAATATTTTTTACGTTGCTCTGCTCTACTAATGCCGCTTACCGTTAGTTTGTCTTCTAAAGCTTGATTTGCATTAATCAGTTCTTTTGGGTGTTTAGTGAATTCAAGTGCTAATCGTTTGTGTTTATAATAAACATCAATTGGAAGTTTGGTACGCTTTTTACCATTTTGATGCAAGTCGCCCAGTAAGAAATCAAATTTATGTTTTCGTGACCCTTCTTTCTCGAATAACTCATCGATTAGTCCGATTAAATAATTCTCATCACTGTTCGCTCTTGCAATGGCTTTTAATTCTTTTTTATTTGGAGCATCAGCAGGTTTTCGATCGGAAACGTAGTTTTCTCCTTCCTTCACGAAGTACCAATATGTGTCTACTCCAATCCGTTCGGCGTGTACAGATGGGATTTCTCCTAGTTGGTCGTTTTTGTCCAACGTTCTTAATTCTTGTCTTAAAGGTTGTCCGTTTTTTTTGTCCTTGTTGAAAACACCATTTCTTACTAATAATGGCATGAGTTTTTTAGCCGGAAACCATTTAGTATTCGGGTTTTCTTCAAAATATGTTTGAATAGCTTCGTTAATTTTTTGATTGATAGTATGGGAGTCTTTTTTCAAAATCGATAGTATTAATTACAATACAAAGCTAGTTATAATACAATGGCAATGAATTAATTACTGAATAGGTCATAGAAAAGTATTTCAAGCCAAAAAAAAAGCCGCTCAGAAAAGAGCGACTTCTTTATATTTATTAACTAATATAACTACTTAAGCAATTCATTTTCAATCGCTTCTTTAAATGCACTCTTTGGAAGTGCCCCTGCTTGCATCATTGGTTGTGATCCATCTGCAGGGATGAATAAAATACTTGGAATGCTTCTTATTTGAAAAACCGCAGCCAGTTCTTGCTCGATTTCTGTATTGACTTTATAGATTTTTATTTTTCCAGCATATTCATCAGAGAGTTCTTCTAAAATTGGTGCAACCGTCTTACATGGACCGCACCAATCTGCGTAAAAATCAATTATAGCGGGTATGCTATCGTTGTATTTCCACTCCTTTTCGACTGTATAGTCAAAAATGTCTTTCTTAAATAAATCTGCTGTTAACTTGATTGTTGGCATATTTTCTTTTGTTTGTTCTTATAGCACAAAGATTGTTATTCGATATTGAATGCTTTGTAACGTATGTGACGTAGATGAAAAGAATTGTTTACAAACAGGTTAAAACTGCCTTTTCTTATTGAAAAAACTATCTAATGCGTTGTAAAGTGCGGGGTGTTCAAGCTTCATCCTTTCTGGATTTTCAAAGAAGAACTCGCTAACTACAGCTAGAAACTCAGCTTCATTGGTAGCGCCATAATCACGAATACTCGAATCATCAATGCTAATTTCCTTCATTTTACGATTAATTACGCTGAGCCAAGGCATAAGGTCAATTTCATTCATAACCTGTTTCATAACACCATCCATTTTTCCGTCTTGCTTGTCCAGGATATGTATGAATTCATGAATGGCAACATTTTTATTATCGGTTTGATCGTAAAAACCATGCTTGAGGGCTTTTCGTGATAACATCATCTTACCTTCCATGGCCCCCCATCCAATTAAACCATTTGCCATTTTTGAACTGTTTGGAATACTGAATTTATTAGGGTGAAGCTCAACTTCCTTTAAATTCGCATAATGCCAATTTTTAAATCCAAATATTGGAATGACAGCTCCTGCTGCAATCAATATTCGATCTTCATGCGTTACTGTAGTGTTTTTACCAACAATGTTTACATTCAATAGAAAGATGTGAACACGTTTTTCAAATTCTCGTTTTCCGTTCATGTCCAATCGATTATAGAACTCAATCTTTTCTTCAAGTATGACTCTCCATTTATTTGGAAATAAGCGTTTTGGAGTCTTGTGTATATTCTCTGAATTTTTGGATTTTAATCGAGTGTATCCAACTGCTATTCCGACTGTGGCACCAATGATTATATAAAGAGCAAGGTTTTCCATAAGTGAATTAAAGATACATTTTTGATTGAGGTTTTACTTAAAAATCAAATTCACTCTCCTCATTGTTGTCAAGTAAGTTTGGGTTCGAATGAATCGGTTTTGACACCAACTTCGTGTCTTTGTAGTGTCGTGCTATGTACAATAAAATAAAACCACGGATCACTAAGTTGATGATGCTCCCTATTCCTAATCCGGCAAAATAATAGACCAAGAATGTCAAGCTGCTTGTGGCCAGAAAAGTTATCCCACCTAGATAATATGCCCAAACTTTCTTCTTATTCAGGAAGATAGCCGCAATTACATAAATTGTAATGATGATTATGTCGTAAACACCTTGTGTGATGGCTACAATACCTGAGATTTGTGTTTGTGCAATAATCGCCCCGAACAAGCTAAGCGTTGCTAACACCCAAAAAACACTAACAAGACCTGAAAAGTCGGCTCCATCTCCTGATTCAGCATTATTTTGAGGGTAATATTTTAGTCCATTTGCTGTGATTTGTATAATAATTGGAGCTCCAGAAGAAAATTTCAGCAAGACATCATTCAATTCTTCATCGATAAAAGTGACACCGTTCATAAGTTCACCTGGAGAATTTATCGTCTTCACTAACCTACCTTCAGAATAGAGTTTCAGGTTGTTATATCCTGTTTCCCACGTTAAAAACAATGTTTTGCTTTCATCTTTTACCGCGATGTATTTCTTTGAATAGCTGCCCATCTTCCTTTAAGTCTTAATTTGTTTATTTTGATCGGCGCATATTACAAAAACTAGAACGATTAGCATCGCGTACAAATACTTGAAAATCGAAGAAAAAATTGCAACATTTACTTATTTCAAGTTAGCTACATCTAATCCAGATGTTTTAATATCCCATCAGGGAATAATGCATAAATCCCTGTCTTCACTCCCGCCGTCTTCAATGCTTCATTTGTCCAGATATTACATGTTCTAAACATGTGATAAGATTTTTTTGCTTCATAAAAATTATCATGATCACTGTAACCTTGGTTTGGAATAAGATCAACTTGTTTGTTCTTCAATAAAAAGCTATTCTTAACGAATGATATCATCCTTTGATAAGCAGCTTTTGATATTGTTACTCGTTTTCGATTGTTATTTTCTTTTGGGATTCCAGAGTATGAAACATGCATTGCTGTTGGACTAGGTAAAAATGCAGCATTGATTGCGGTGGAAAATTTTAAATCAGCCCAAGTTGGTGTATCCAGGAAGAATCCTTTATCTCCCCATCCAATTGCAATGTATTCAACTTCGGTGCTGTTTTCGTAATCTTGCAATGGAATAAACT
>JBFHHS010000233.1:0-4235 GCA_041596895.1 Crocinitomicaceae bacterium
AATAATTCGGCTTTCTTTAACCAACGATTAGATCTTGAATTATTTAACTTGACATATTCCAAATAATCTGGATTGTCGTATGGTGCCGATACATCTCTACCTTGTAGGATATCTTCAAATTTTGCGTGATATTCGTTCCAATTCATAATACTCTATTAAACGGATTAATCTAAATCTCCTTACAAAAATGGTTAGAATTCATGGAGTGAAATGTGACTTTAATCACATGACAAAAAAAAAACTCTCAATTCATTGAGAGTTTTTTTTTATATAATTGAATTTTAGTAAATCGAAGGGAATTCTTTCGGATTCGATTCGTGCATAATTGCATACGCTTTTTCCACAATGTCTTCAACGTTTGGTTTAGAGAAGTAATCTCCATCAGAACCATATGCCGGCCTGTGATCTTTTGCGCTCAATGTTTCAGGGGCTGAATCTAAATGGTAATAACCTTTCTGTTCCACTAAAATACGGTCTAACATGTAAGCGGTTGCACCACTACTAACATCCTCGTCAACTATTAATAAACGATTTGTTTTCTCCAAAGAGTCCGCGATCATGTGTTCCACATCGAATGGAAGTAAGGTCTGTACATCAATTAATTCAACAGAGATATTTAATTCTGCTAATTGATTGACAGCCACTTCACACAAATTAAAAGTAGATCCGTAAGATACAAGAGTAAGGTCTGTTCCTTCTTTTACGATTTCAGGAATTCCTAATGGTTCTCTAAATTCTCCGATGTTATTAGGGAGACGTTCTTTTGTTCTATATCCGTTTAAGGGCTCAATTACCAATGCAGGTTCATCTGCCTGTAACAATGTATTGTAGAACCCTGCGGCCTTGGTCATGTTACGAGGAACACATACGTGCATACCGCGAATTGAATTGACAATCATCCCCATAGGAGAACCACTGTGCCACATACCTACTAGTCGGTGACCTCTTGTGCTAATAATTAATGGTGCTTTTTGTCCACCTTTTGTTCTGTATTGAACTGTAGATAGATCATCCGACATTACCTGAATAGCATACAGTAAGTAATCTAAATATTGAATCTCTGCGATAGGTCTTAATCCACGCATAGCCATTCCTATTCCTTGTCCGATAATAGTACACTCTCTAATTCCAGTGTCAGAAACACGTTCTACACCGAATTGCTCTTGCATTCCTTCCAAGGTTTGGTTTACACCACCAATTTTCCCAGCATCTTCTCCAAATACGAGAACAGCAGGATTGTTTTTAAGGATTTTCTCGTAGTTGTTTTTAAGAATGATTCTACCATCTTCCATCTTTACTTCATCATCATATGTTGGAGCAATAGGAGAGATGTTCATTGCTGAAAATTCAGATTCAGAATGAAGGTAAGAGCTGTATCTATCGAAATTTGTGTTGATCTGATTTTGAATCCATGAAGAAAGCGCTGCTTTTGCACTTAAATTTTCTTCACGTACCATGCGAAGAACTTTTCTAGCTGCCCCCATGATATCTCTACGGATCGGATCCATCGCTTTTTCTAGGTCTTCCGCTATTTTATTAATGAAAACACCGTTTGAGCTTTGTGCACCAACAGCTTTAATTAAGGCTATAGCATTTGCAAGGTCTTCTTTTACTGCTTCGGTAAAGTTTTTCCAAGCCGCATTTTTTTGATCACGAACCGACTTTTTCGCTTCTTTATGTATCGCTTCTAATTCAGCTTTACTTGCAATTGTTAAACCGTCCGTATTAAAGTTTAATATCCACTCCTCAAATTTCGCAATGCAATCAAAGTCAATTTCCCATTGCATTCTAGCTTCATCTTTATAACGCTCGTGCGATCCACTAGTGGAGTGTCCTTGAGGTTGATTCACTTCTTTTACATGGACTAAAACAGGAATGTGCTCTTCACGTGCCAATTTAACTGCTTTTTCATAGGTCAAACAAAGGTCTGCATAATCCCATCCTTTCGTTACGAAAATTTCATAACCAGGTTTGTCTTTTGTCCGTTGCATTCCTGCTAAAGCTTCAGAAATACTGTCTTTTGTTGTTTGGTGTTCTCTTGGAACAGAAATCCCATAACCATCATCCCAAACAGACATAACCATCGGGACTTGTAAAACACCTGCAGCATTGATTGTTTCCCAAAAAGGTCCTTCAGAGGTTGAAGCGTCACCTATTGTTCCAAAGGCAACTTCATTTCCACCGTTTGTGAATTTCTTAAATTCTTCTAATTCTGCTAAAGCAGGATTGTTTCTATATACTTTGGAAGCTTGAGCTAAACCTAATAGGCGAGGCATCTGACCTGCTGTTGGAGAGATATCAGCCGAACTGTTTTTCTGCTCCATTAAGTTTTTCCAATTCCCTTTTTCGTCTAAGTTTCTTGTGGCAAAATGACCGCCCATTTGTCTACCAGCCGATTGCGGTTCTTGATGTACGTCTGTATGAGCGTACAATCCAGCAAAATATTGTTGTACATTTAACTGTCCAATCGCCATCATGATTGTTTGGTCGCGATAATATCCAGACCTGAAATCACCATTTTGAAATTGTTTTGATAAGGCAATTTGAGCAAGTTCCTTTCCGTCACCGAAAATTCCAAATTTTGCTTTTCCTGTTAAAACTTCACGTCTTCCTAATAAAGATGTTTCCCTTGAAATACAAGCTAATTTGTAATCTTCAAGAACTTCATTTTTGAAAGATTCGAAATCAACCGATTCTAGTGTTTCTGAGACAGATGTTTTTGCCATAGTATTTCAATTTTAGAGCTGCGAAGATAGCAATTTGAGCGCTTAATTAAAAGTAAAATTACACCTAAAACAGAAGTGACATTTGAATTGGTTATCTTTGGTTCATGAGTATGAAGGATAGCTGGAAAAAATTAGCACCATATTTTGTAGATGTGTGGCAATATATTGTCATAATTATTTTATTTATTATTGCTGCAATTTTTATCCTTTAGAGCTTTGTTTACGTTGTAATAAGTAAGCCCATCAATATGTTTAAAATGAAGATAGTTTTTACTGTATTTATTATCCTTTCGGCCTTCGGGTCTTTGTCTCAATTGAATATGGATTCAGTTGGTCGAATTAATTACATCACAGAACATGCTACGATGTTAAATGATGTTTGGGGGTATGTAGATGAAAATGGAAATGAATATGCATTAGTAGGTGCTGAAAAAGGAACTGCGGTGGTAGACGTTTCTACTCCTTCGAATCCAACTGAAGTCTTTTGGGAGCAAGGGATGGAATCGATTTGGAGAGATTTAAAGACGTATGGAGATTATGCTTATGTAACTACTGAAGCCTTAAATGGATTGTTGATTATTGATCTTACGCCGTTACCTGCTTCTTCCGCGTTAACAACGAGTTATTATTATGGTCCGACGGGAAGTGAATGGCAATCTGCACATAACCTTTACATTGACTCTTCTGGATATGCCTACATTTTTGGAGCAAATCGAGGGAATGGTGGTGTGATTATTTTAGATGTACACACGGATCCAATGAACCCAATTGAAGTAGGGGTGTTTGACGATTGGTATGTGCATGATGGATATGTCCTTAGAGATACGATGTTTTTGGGACATATTTATGAAGGTTTTATGAGTATGGTTGATGTGTCAGATAAATCGAATCCGGTATTACTTGGTACAGCAGGAACGCCTTCAACTTTTTCCCATAATGTTTGGACGACCTCTGATGGTGATTTTGCATTTACTACTGATGAAGTTTCTGCTGGATATATTGGTGCGTTTGATATATCGGACCCTTCTAATATTGTTGAGGTTGATCGTATTCAGAGCTCTCCTGGGGCTGGCGTAATTCCGCACAACACCCATGTATTGGATAATTATCTAATTACCAGTTATTATTCTGATGGCGTTGTGGTTCATGATGTTACATATCCTTACAACATGATAGAAGTTGGGAATTATGATACTTATTTTGATCAAACTACGAGTTACGATGGTTGCTGGGGGGCATATCCTTATCTGCCTTCAGGTTTAGTTTTGGCTACAGATCGATCTGAAGGACTTTTTGTTCTGAATCCAACCTATGTACAGGCAGCTTATTTAGAAGGTGTTGTAACCAATTCGATTACTTCAAATCCTATTGATTTGGTTGAAGTGACAATATCTGGAGGGAATCAATTGGAAAACACGGCAACCAACGGTTTTTATGCAACTGGTATGGCTGCAACGGGAGTGTATGATGTGACTTATTTTAAAGTGGGTTATTTTCCGCAGACAATTA
>JBFHHS010000234.1:0-4198 GCA_041596895.1 Crocinitomicaceae bacterium
AAAACTTGATGATGACGTACCCGTTGTTATTGGAGAATCACTCACGATTCGAATTAAATATCCAGTACCAGTCGGCATTGCAGCTGGTATTGTAAAAGAGATTGAGCCGCTATTCGCAGTTGATGCTAAAGTTCCAATAACAATTGGACTAGCAAAACTTCCAGATGCGTCTGACATTTCAGCTGAATAGATATTTCCAGCAGTATAAACTCCCAAAGAAGTAAATGCAACAGTCCCTGTGTCATCAGTACCGGAACAATCTACGGTAAAAGGCCCCCCCGTAATAGCACCAGTAGTAATAGAGTTTGGAACGCAAGGGTCAATTTGATTAATTGTAAATGCTGCACTTGATGATCCAGTTGTTGATGGATTATCTGAAATTACACGAATTAGATATCCTGATCCAGTAACAAACGTTGAAGGAATTGTAATGTTGATTGTGCCTGAATTTGCAGTTGAAGCTGTTGTTCCGATTACTGTTGGACTCGCAAAACTCCCTGTTTCGTCAGATATTTCAGCACTATAAATGTTTCCTGCAGCAAAGGTTCCTGTTGATGTGAATGCAACAGTGCCACTTGCGGTAGTGGAGTTTGTACAATCAACATTAAAAGGAGAAGTAGCCACAGCGCCTGTTGTAATTGCGTGAGGTACTCCACAGTTTGTTGAGCCATAAACAATTAGATCATTTCCAGCACCATCACCTATGCCTCCTGACCCTCCAGTTGCTTCAGCAAACATATAGATTCGATAAGTTGTTGCAACCGCAATATTATTTTGTGTAAATGTAAATGTAAATACTTGAGTACTCGTGTTGTCTGTTATTGTATAAATAGCATCTAAATTAGTTGCAAATGCATCGGCAGAGCTTCTTAAGGCTATTTCGCTAGGTCCTGTGCTAGATCGTTGCATTTGAACTTCGATTGATGTTATACTGAAATCACAGCCGCCAGTGGGAGTTATTGTGAATTCCATGTAATCATTTCCGGAAACTGCATTTGCTATTGAACCTGTAGCCCAATTCGTCGCATTAAATCTATTTCCATTATTTGATGCAGTCAATCCAGATCCACGAGAGATAACACTTGCAGAAATGTTTGGATCGTTTGAGTTTGATGCTGCTGTTGCCTCATTTCCAGCAAGTCCATTAAAGTCAAAAGTAAGTATTTGACCAAAGGATAAATATGGGAATAAAACCAATAAAAAAACTTGGAAAGTTTTTGTGATAAAATGTAGTTTTTGCACTTCGTTTCGTTTTGTAGCTATTCAAATTTACAACGAAATTAAGACTCTCCCTAACAAGTGAGTTGCCACTTATGAACACTACAACCTTGCGTGTTGATGTATGAAGCTAAGTATTGACTTGTTTTAAATTCATTTAATCGGTTTACTAAACGATTTAGTTTCTGAAGTGTGTAGTTGAATAGTTTTCAACAATTCACATGACCTTGTTAAATTATTAACGAAAAAATAATACACAAAAAAAAGCCTGACTATGTAGTCAGGCTTTAAAAATTTGATTAGAATATACCTTATTTCACGATTGCCGAGAAAGAAGCATTTTCCATATATTTTAAGAATTCACGATCTTTAGCAGCTTTCGCTTTTAAAGAAGCATCCTTAGAGAAAGCATTCGTTAAGTTACTTACGATATCTTGTAAGTTATCTTGACGTGCAGCAGCAACAGCTTTCAAGTAGTATCCTTGAGCAGACTCAGCATCGTCAGAATCGTTAAGCGTTGTAACTGCAGCTGCAGCGTTACCGTTTAACAATTGCGCTAAAGCTTTATTGTAAGATGCATCAGAACCTAAGTTCGATACTGCTGAAGCGTAATCACCATTTTGGATATCAAGGATACCTTTATTGTAATTTACTTCCTCTCCAGCTCCATTAGCTTGATCTAATAAATCCATAGATTTAGTTCTGTCTCCTTCAACACCAGCAATTGCACCTAAATTGTTTTTAGATACTGCGTTGTCTTGAACACCATTTGCTTTTTCGAATTGACTTTTAGCTTCAGACATTTTGTTTTGCATGTATAACACTGCACCAACGTTGTTTGAAGTTCTGTAATCATCTGGGAATCTTGTCTCAGCGATTTTGTAAACTCTTAATTGCTCGTTCAAATCAGTATAAAGAGTAGCAGTAAACAATAATTCTTCTAAGTTAAGTGTGTCTGGGTTAGAAGTAGATAATGCCATTAACTCTTCGTCAGAGAAACCTGTTTGATCATAAACCGCAACGATTTCAGTACGACGTAATTGTGGGAAAATGTTTTTGTCTAGGTAGTTAAAAGTTTTTCCCATATCACGCATTGCTTTTTCACGCTCAGCAGGATCGCTAATTGTTTCTAAAACACGTAATACTAAGTTTTTATCATCTTCGTTCATTTTTGTGTCCGCAGATAATTCTCTTTTAAATCCATCGTAATCCTCACCAGAACCTTTCTCTTGGTAAATCTCACCAGCAGCAGTTTCATTCTTAGCAGACTTAGCAATTTTCAAAGCAGAAGCTTTACCAGTAGCGGCTCTATCTGTAGATAACGTGTTGTTTTTATCTTCTTCACCTTCTGGAGAAGCAAAACCAGTTAAGTTTACTGATTTTAAAGCAACTTTAGGGTCAGCTTGAGCTTTCTCTAAAAATGCTTGGTATGCTTTGATATCATCTTGTCTCATCTCTGAAGATGTAACAGTTGATTGTCCTTTAGCATAGTTTAATTGTGCAACAAATGTTTCTTCAGTAACTCTTCTAAACTCATCTTTAGCGATAATTACTTTGAAATCTTTGTTTACTAAGTATGGAGTAATGATTGTAGCATCAGCAATTTTAGTTGGAGTAATGTCCTCTTTCTCTTTTTCTCCTTTAAACACTTTACCAGTAACCATTAAATCTGTAGCTTCCATGTCTGGAGTATATGCTACGATATCTGTATATGTTACTTTACCACCAGCTTTATAAGCGACTACTTCGCCATTACCAGTTGCTTTTTCACCTTGAACTCTAATTGATTTCAATGCAGTGTTTCCTAGCATTGGTGTAATGTCCGCAGATGCTTTTTTGTTAATTCCTTTTTCTGGAAAAGTTACGTCCACCTTAACACGAACTGAATCTCCGTGCATTTCTAATGGGTCTGGTGTAACTGTGTACTCAAGGTCTTTAAGTAAATCACATCCTGTAGCGAATGTTCCAGCTACAGCTAAAAGTGCTATTACTTTGATGCTTTGCTTTTTCATAAGTTAGTTCTAATAAATTCTAATACAATTTCAATTGCAATTATACGAAAAAGAATTGTATCTCATTCGCTAATTCTATTATAAAGTATTTAAGAATTGGTTTTCTAGAATGGTTAGTTTTGATTTATCCGAGCAATTTCTTAAAAGCTGTTCTACAGTTAGATAAGAAATAGGGTCGACATACTGATTTGCTAAATCGTTTAATGGCTCAAGTACAAACCTTCGTTCTCTAAACAATGCGTGGGGTATAGTTAATTTTGGGGTATCTAACACTTCGTGATTAAAGAAAATTATATCAATGTCGATAGTACGAGATTGATATCCTGAATTTTGAGTTTTTTCAGTTCTGCCAAGGTCTTTTTCAATTTCTTGTGTTATTAATAAAACTTCATTTGGATTGAATTTCGTTTCCACGAATAAGCAGCAATTATAAAATGAGGTTTCACTTTCAAACCCAATCGGCGGAGTCAAATATACATTCGACTTCTTAGTAATAGTTCCAAGGTTCTTTTTGATTAATTCGCAAGCCCTGATTATATGCTGAGATCTACTTTTTATATTAGATCCGATACTTAGAATCACTTGATTCATTTCCACTTGAAATTATTAATCATGTAATCTAAATCCACTTTCAAGTAATCTAAAGAGGGTTTTAAAGAGTCATAATTGGGAGTCGAATTGAAATAAACAACCCCACTAACGAAGTTGGATGCTGAATCGGTCATATAAAATTGAAATGGTGAGGCAACATCACCCTGCAATTCAAACATGGTGCAATATACCCGATTACTGTCATTAATTATTTTATAATCATTAATGGTCGTAGCTTTTATTTTGTGTTCATCAACTTTGTCATTGGCGAAATTTACATAGGCCGACAATGGTTCAACCATGTCAATAAATGAAAAATGAATTGTCCCATTTAATTGTCCCATTTCGATATCCTTGTGACAGGTAAGTCCGTTTGC
>JBFHHS010000235.1:0-4197 GCA_041596895.1 Crocinitomicaceae bacterium
AATGGCTAGAAGTTGGATTGATGCATTCAGAATATTTTGCGGGGATTGCGAAGTATGACTATTTAGGTCTAGCCCATACCATAGATGATAAAAGTGCCATTGGGTTTACAGCCATTCGATTTGCGATAGATGACATTCCCAACACAACACAATTAATTGACAACAACGGAAACTTAGACTATGATAACATTTCAACTTTTACAGCGGCCGATTACGGTTTTCTTCTGTCGTACGCACGTAAAATGCGACCTGAAGGGCTGAGTCTTGGCGGTACCTTTAAGGTCGTTCACCGAAAAGTTGGAGATTTTGCGAAGTCGTGGGGATTTGGACTTGACTTTGGATTACAATATGAAACGAAGAACCGCTGGCAATTTGGATTAATGGCACGTGATGTCACTTCCACATTCAATGCTTGGGTCTTCACATTAGACAGTGAAACACAAGAAGTTTTTATCAATACCGGGAATGAAATCCCAGAAAACGGATTAGAATTAACACTACCGAGAATTATTTTAGCTGGATATAAAAAATTCGACCTGGGTCAAAAAGGATTTTACACCTCTGCGGAGCTTGATATTGATATCACAACAGATGGAAAAAGAAACTCGGTAGTTCGTACGGATGTTATCTCTATGGATCCACACCTTGGAATTCAAGTAGGATTTAAGAATTATGTTTCGTTACGTGCAGGGATTTCCAACCTTCAGTATGTTAAGAATTTTGATGACACTGAAAAATTGAACTTGCAACCGAACATTGGAGTTGGACTAAACTTCAAGAGCTTTTATTTAGACTATGCATTTACCGATATTGGCGATGCATCTGTTGCACTTTATTCGCATGTCGTATCATTGCGCGTGAAGTTAAACAAACCAAAACCTAAGACTGAATGAAAACTTTGACACGCTTTCTTTCACTTTTGTCCTTTTGCCTTATGCTTAACATGAGCTATGGTCAAACCTATGGAAATGAATGGATAGACTACGGTCAAACATATTACACTTTAAAAATATCAGCAACGGGAGTCCATCGTTTGGACTACAATACCCTTGCTGCTTCTGGAATTCCATTAACTACATTTCAAACAGAGAACATTCAACTATTTGGAAGAGAAAAAGAAGTTCCATTATACATTGTTGATGGAGGAGATAGTTCATTAGACCCTGGAGACTACATCCTATTTTATGCAGAGAAAAACGACAGTTGGTTAGACTCTACTATTTATGACGATCCAAATACAATTGGAAATCCAGCCTACAGCCTTTACAATGACACCATTCATTATTTCTTTTCGTGGAATACATCCACATCGAACTACAGATACCAAGTTGAAACAGACAACAATTTTGGCAATTACAGTTCAATCGCAGAATACATCCTATACCACGTTGAGAAAAACGTGAACAGCATGTACCATGAAGGAGTTCGTTCGAAATATGCTTCAAGTTCCTCTTTTGTACCCGGGGAAGGATGGGGAAGCGGAATTGTAAACGGAGCATCTGGATACACAGCGAACCTCAATTTAACAACACAACACCCTTATACAGGGCCAGGAGCACCCTCAGCTCGATTCATAGGACTTTCCGTATCTGATTCAGATGCAGAATTAGTTTCCGGCGGAAGTTACAACCATCATTTGCGTTGGAATATCGGAAGCAGCAACACACAACTTTTAGACACTTCGTACTATTCATACAAACAAATCATTTGTGATGAATTAATTCCATCGTCACTTCTAACCAATGGTAACACGCCAATAACATGGAACATCATTGGTGATTTAGGCGTTGCTACAGACTACCAATCGTACAGTTATTATTCTATCGATTATCCACGTTTGCCAAATTTTGGAGGATCGAACTCGTTTAAATTTAAAGTTATAAACGACCCACAAGGAAAAATTCGACTAGACATCAGTTCGGTATCCTATGCAAACCCAATTATGATGGTTCATGGAGACACCCCCATGCTAATTCCATTTGAAGTGAACGGAGGATTTCATTCTGCTATCATCCCGAACAGTACGAACGGCATTGACCAAACAGTCATTTATAATGATGAATCATTAATCATTGATATTGACGCCCTTTCTCCTGTAAATGGCACTGGGAACTTCACAAATTACGCAGCAGTTCCATCCAGCATTGACGCAGCTCTAATCATGGTTTACCACAAATCGTTAGAACCTGCTACAGTACAATATGCAAACTACCGTGAAACAAGTCTAGGAGGAAATTACAACACATTGATTGCCAATGTAGATGAACTATACATGCAATTTGGAGGAGGAATTGAAAAGCACATCAACGGAATTCGTAGATTCACACACTACATTTACAACAACGCAACCACCAAACCTGTCGGGTTGTTTTTAATTGGAAAAGCTATACGCGAAGCTAACTACAACTCCTTTCTTTCTGATGGGAATGGAGCAAGAAAAGACGCCACAAGATTCCATCAATCACTCGTTCCCTCTTTTGGTCAACCTTCCAGTGATGTTGCAATCAGTGCCAATTTAATTGGACCTAACAAATGGACTCCGTTACTACCGACTGGTCGAATTTCAGCAAGAACAAATTCAGAACTAGAAGGGTACTTAAACAAGGTTATTGAACTTGAACAAGCCCAAGACCCGAACAGTGTTTATAATTCAGCGAATAAAGACTGGCAAAAACACATCATCCATTTTGCCGGTGGGTCTGATATCAACCAGCAGACGCAGTTTCAGAACTACATGAACAATTATAAAATCACAATTGAAGATAGTCTTTATGGTGGTTATGTACATAGTATTTTCAAGACATCCAGTAACCCACTCGACCCGACAATTCTAAACGGGATTACCGATCGATTATCAGAAGGCGTTAGTCTTTTGAGTTATTTTGGTCATGCCTCAAATACGACGAGCGGTGTTGAAATCAACTTAGATGAACCAGCGAACTGGAACAATCAAGGAAAATACCCATTGATGCTTGTTAATTCTTGCTATAACGGGAACATATTCCAATATAGCACGTCAAAATCAGAGCAATTTGTACAAGTTCCAAATTACGGAGCAATTGGATATATCGCATCTGTAAGTGCAGGGCTCGATGCCTACCTTAACATCTATTCAAGAAACCTCTATAAACAATTTTCATACCTCAGCTATAACAGACCAATTGGCGAGCAAATGTTAAACAATATAGAATCCTTAGAAACGCCAACTGGAACACTTGAAATGGAAACCACTTGTACCCAAATGGTACTGAATGGGGATCCGATGATTCGGTTAAACAGTCATTTCAAACCTGAAATAGAACTAACCACTTCAGGCGTTTTCTTTACACCAAACGATATTGACTTAACTGTGGACAGCATTGAAATGCATATTGTGCTGACCAACCTCGGTCAATCGATTGTAGACACTTTTTTACTTGAAGTAACACGACAATTCCCTTCCAGTGGAGTTGACTCTGTATACTCGTTTCAAATCCCAAAATTACATTATAAGGACACCTTCTCGTTCAAGATGCCAACGCAAGCAAATATATCTGTTGGGCTGAATACATTTAACATAACAGCAGATTTACCATCAACGATTTTAGAACAATACGATGAAGTTGGAAACAACCAAATTATCAAAACATTATTCATTGATATAGACGGAATTATTCCGGTAGTCCCGTATGAATTCGCTGTAGTCCCTGAAGACAGTGTAACCCTTCGGGCATCGACAATAAACCCTATTGCCGGGTTTAACGGTTATCGTTTTGAAATTGACACGACAGACCTATTTAACAGTGGAGAACATCGTTACGCAGTAAAATATGGGAATGGCGGAGTAAAAGAAGTTAATCCATCAGAATGGTTATCCGTATCCTCAAATATGTCTGCACCTTTAACTTGTATTGATAGCACCGTATATTTTTGGAGAGTCGCAATTGATTCATCTACCCTAGACTGGAGAGAAAGTTCATTTCAGTACATCGTTGATAAAGTGGGTTGGGGACAAGATCATTTTTTCCAATTCAAACGAAACAATTTCTTTAATGTGGATTATGACCGACCATCACGCTCTCGATTATTCGGTCCATTTTCAAAAGAACTTACCTGTAATGTATATGCCTCCGGAGCAAGTCCTGGAATATATGACAACGCATGGTTTATAGATGGAGCACAGCAAGATTATGGAATATGTACGTACACACCAAAACT
>JBFHHS010000236.1:0-4191 GCA_041596895.1 Crocinitomicaceae bacterium
CCAACAATGATCATTGGCAATCTTAAAATCATATAGGAGTGATTGTAAAGACCAAATAAATCCTTCCCAAAGAATAGAACAATTAAAGCAGCGATCAGGAGGTCTCTTCCTAAGTCGACTAAAACATGTGGTAAATTAACCAAGGGAAACTGCTTATATTCAAGCGCAAGCACCTTTGTTTTCTTCACGGAGTAATTCTCCTGCAAGCTTGTCCTAAGTGAGAAGTATTCTCTTACGAAACCAAAACTTGAAAGTACGAATCCAATTAATGACGCTAGCATTAAACCAAAAGAGCCCATTGAAAAAATCCCAAACACCCACTTAAGTCCATTTGAAGTCAATGAATTTACAATTCGTTGTTGCGAGATTTGTTTAAACTGCGACTTTCGAATGGCCCAATTCGTCCCTAAATTTATATATACCATAAAAATGGTACTAACAATTGTCATAACACCAAACACAAGGTCATTCAATCCTAAAGGCTTAACAAAATAGAATGCAGCCAGCAAAACCGCCAATGCAAGGACTACAATTTTTGCAATTCGAACTGAAAGTTGATAAAGTAGAAAAGAATGATTTTCATTTTTAGGAAGCGGAAGCGCCAATTCAAATCGTGCTGTTGCCAAAGCCGCAACAAAACCAACTACACGCATATACATTCCCAATTCCCCCATCTCTTCCGTCGTATAAATACGCGTTAAAAATGGTGATATCAAGTAACCGATGGCCTGAGCCATAACTGTCCCTGAAATAAGGACAAGAACTGATTTAAAAAAATCAGACTTAAGGTTTACTTTTTGAAAGATTTGCATAAATCGATGATACCTTCTGAAAAAAGAACGGGGTTGTTATAATTTAACTTTTCAGAAATAGGTGTTATGTCCGCCAGTGAATCTCTCACATCCCCTTTTCTCTCTGGTCCGTGCTTGATCTGTGTATTCACGTTGAACAAACCGAGTTGTTCTAAGTTCTTTCTAATTTCGGTAATAACTTGATTCAATGAGAAGTACTCACCACATGCAACATTAAACGAGGTCCCATAAGCAGATACATTATTTGTAGCAAGCGCTAGAACATTAGCCATTACAGCGTTACCTACGAAGGTAAAATCTCGTGTCTGTTCACCATCACCATTAATGACCAACTCTTCACCTTTAATCATTTTATCAATAAACTTTGGAATTGCCGCAGCATACACTCCATTTGGATCTTGTTTAGGACCGAATACATTAAAATATCTCAATCCTATTGTTTCCATATCATGAAGCTTACGGTACACCTTAGCATATTCTTCATTCAATTGTTTAGTCACTGCATAAGGTGATAGAACCTCTCCTTCCTCCCCAATTTTCTTTGGCGAATTTTTACTATTACCATAAACTGAAGAAGAGCTTGCAAAAACAAATCTCTTAACTCCTTTTTCTTTGGCAGCATGTAACATATTCAAAAACCCTGTTGCATTAACACTGTGAGTATTGTGCGGAAATTCAATTGAACGAGGAACAGACCCCAATGCAGCTTGATGACTTATTACATCAACTCCATTCACAGCGTTTAGGCATGTATTAAAGTCCGTGATATCACCCTCAATAAAATTAAACAAGGGATTATCGACAAACTCATCCAGGTTCGTTCTTTTACCGGTTGATAAATTATCCAGAACAGAAACTCTAATTGAATTATTTAATAAAAACTCTACAAGGTTGGAACCGATAAACCCGGCCCCACCTGTAACCAGAACATGTTTATCCTTTAAAGAATTCACACCATCCATTAAGCCCTTATTATTTTGCATAATTCACAGCTCTTTTTTCACGAATTAAAGTTACTTTAACCTGTCCTGGGTATGTCATTTCCGTTTGAATACGTTGTGAAATTTCAAAAGACAATTCATCTGCTTTTGCATCTGAAACTTTATCCGCCTCAACTAAAACTCTTAATTCTCTACCCGCTTGAATAGCGTATGCGGTATTTACACCGTCGTAACCTAAAGCTAATCCTTCAAGGTCTTTAATTCGTTTAATATAAGATTCAACAATTTCTCTACGAGCACCAGGTCTCGCACCAGAAACGGCATCACACACCTGAACGATTGGAGATATTAATGTTGTCATCTCAACCTCGTCGTGGTGAGCACCAATTGCATTACACACATCTGGTTTCTCCCCATACTTCTCCGCCAACTGCATTCCTAAAATTGCGTGAGGTAATTCTGGCGCTTCATCTGGCACTTTACCAATATCATGAAGTAATCCAGCTCTTTTCGCCAGCTTCACATTCAATCCAAGCTCAGTAGCCATAATTGCACATAAGTTAGCAACCTCTCTTGAGTGTTGTAACAAGTTTTGTCCATAAGAAGAACGATATTTCATACGACCAATCATTCTTGTCAATTCAGCATGAAGACCATGAATACCTAAATCGATACATGTTCTACGACCTGTTTCGGCAATCTCTTCGTCTAGTTGTTTCTTAGTTTTTGCAACCACCTCTTCAATTCTAGCCGGGTGAATACGCCCGTCTGAAACCAATTGGTGTAATGCCAAACGAGCAATCTCTCTTCTAACAGGATCGAAACAAGAAAGAATAATTGCCTCTGGCGTATCATCAACGATGATTTCGACACCTGTAGCCGCTTCCAACGCTCTAATGTTTCGACCTTCACGTCCGATGATTCTACCTTTTACTTCGTCAGATTCAATGTTAAATACAGAAACAGAGTTTTCAATAGCTTGCTCGGTTGCAACTCGTTGAATTGTTTGAATGACAATTTTCTTAGCTTCACGATTAGCATTTAACTTTGCCTCTTCCGTTATTTCATTGATATGTGCCATTGCGCTTGTTCGCGCTTCATCTTTTAATGACTCCATAAGACCTGACTTAGCATCTTCAACACTCATACCGCTAACCTTAGATAATTCTGCAACCACCTTTTGGTGCATTTTATCCATTTCTTGATGCTTTGCTTCATAAGACTTCACCTTAGCATCTAACGAACTTTGGTTTTTTTCAAGTTGTTTATCTTTTCGATTGATTTCTTCAATTTTCTTAGACAGATTCGCTTCCTTATTTCGGACACGATCTTCACTTGATTGCAATTTACGTTCACGATCTTTCACTTTCGTTTCGTGATCTTCTTTTAGTTGTAAAAACTTTTCCTTAGCCTGAAGAATCTTGTTCTTCTTTAAGTTTTCACCCTCTTTTTCAGCATCCTTAATAATTTGTTCCTTACGACTTTTTAATAGTCCAGCCTGAACAATGAAAGCAACTACAGCTCCTATAACTGCTCCAATTATTCCAAATACAAAATTCATAATTCTAATTTTTATAAAATAAAAAACCCATCAAACATACGTCATTGTATGAAATGATGGGGAATATTGTGATATAAAGCTTGTTTTAGTTCAGTTCGTCCAACTCTTCTGATATTGACTTTAATTGAGTCTCTATCTCTTCTGTGTTAATCGATTCTTTTTTCTCTGAACTTGCGCTTTCTTTCTTAGATGCCAACTGTAAGGCTGTCATCGCTAAAAGATCCTGCATATCTTTTACGGCGTAATTATCTTGCAACAATTTGATTGCTTTGTTAATGTCCCTTGCAGCATCAATTACCTTTTGCTCTTCATGTTCTTCCACAGAAAGAGGGTAAGTTCTACCAGCAACAACAACCTTTAAAGACAACTTTGCCATGCTTTATTTTTTTAACTGCCCAATGCAGTATTCAATTTCCTTCACCAATTCATCAATTTGATCATCAGAAACACCTGTTTCTTTGACAACCATGACGTCTTGTTCATTTTTCGTAATCAGTTTCGTCTCTAATTCTGAAATTTTTGCAGACAATTCACTTTGTTTATTTTGACTTTCTGCCAATTGGCTGTTCAACCTATCAACTTCATTTTGAAGAGATTCACTATGTGAACGCTCCTTTTCAAGCTGACTTTTCACCAAAGAAACTTTCTCTTTGATCACGCCTACTAATTCAAGAATTCGATCCGACATAAAAACGACTTTAATACAAAAATAGTATAGTAATAGAGACGACCAAGATTTTCGGGTCAATTGTTGCTGTTATTTTATCAAAAATCTATTTTTGACAAATGAATAAGACCCTTTTAATTTTCATCCAGTTTTTTTGTTTTACCGTGTTTTCAATTGCTCAGCAAAATAGCAATCCTGATTATCATCCTC
>JBFHHS010000237.1:0-4083 GCA_041596895.1 Crocinitomicaceae bacterium
AGGCACCACTTAAAATATCAATTTCGTGATTTTCATATTCTGATAGATGTCCCAAATGATACTGTCCAAATCTTTTGGATTTCGGGAATAATGCAGAAAGTCCGAAGATTTTATAAAACGCAACCATCGGCGTTGGCAGTCCTCTTTTTGATTCAGGAAGGAATTTTCCTTTGCCATCAATCATCCTAATTCCAAGACCTCCTGACTCAGGTCGTGCATCCATAAACTCAACCGTCTTTTTAAAGGTGTCTTCTTCAACTACAGTGTCGGGGTTGAGTAAAAGTATGTATTGGCCTTGAGAGATTTCAATGGCTTGGTTGTTTGCTTTTGAAAAACCAACATTGTCCTTGTTTTCAATCAGGGTAAACTCAGGATACTTTTTTTTCACCATTTCAATTGATCCATCTACAGAGCAATTGTCTACGATAAAAACTTCAGCAGATATATTTTGAATTCCTTTACGAACAGAATCTAAACATTGATCCAAGAAGTACTCTACATTGTAATTAACAATGATGATACTTATTTTATATTTATAGGAATTCGTCAATTTAATGGTTAATCATTAACTGCGATGCAAGAGATTTCAATATCTACATCCATTGGTAGTTTAGAAACTTGTACGGTCTCTCTTGCTGGTGGTAACGAACGGAAATATTCCGCGTATATTGCATTCACCTTAGCGAAATTATTTAAGTCTTTTAAAAAGATACTGCACTTAACAATATGTTCTACCTTCATGCCTGATTCTTGAACTAAGGCCAAGATGTTTTTCATAACTTGATGAGTAGATTCTTCAATTGTTGAAGCAACTAATTCACCCGTTTTTGGGTTTAATGGTATTTGTCCAGAAACATAAAGTGTATCTTTGACTAAAATTGCTTGGCTATATGGTCCGATTGGAGCAGGAGCACCAGGAATTTGTATTACCTTTTTCATCTTGTTATTTTTGTACAAGTTTACACAAAAAAAAAGAGTTTTTTGAAGCATATTCTACTTCTAGATAATTATGATTCGTTTACATTTAATTTGCAACATTACTTGGTGAGTCTTGATGTGCAGGTTGATGTCATAAGAAATGATCATGAAATTATGGATCTAGATAAATACGATGGTATTGTTATTTCACCAGGTCCGGGGTTGCCGAAAGATGCTGGGGTTTTAATGGAGGTCTTGTCTTTAGCGCAGTATAAGATCCCTGTTTTGGGCGTTTGTCTTGGTATGCAAGGAATGTGCGAATTTTTAGGCGGGACCCTCTATAATCAAAAAGAAGTTAAGCACGGTGTTCAAGAATTGATAGAGGTTTTTTCTGGAGTTTTGTTTAAAGATCTGTCATCTGAGATAAAAGTTGGACTATATCATAGTTGGGCAGTTAGTGATGAAGGAGATTATGATATAGTAGCGCGTTCAAAGGGTAATGTGATTATGGCTATTGAAAATAATGAATCAAAATTCTATGGTGTTCAATTTCATCCTGAATCAATAATGACAACGGATGGAATGATAATTGTAAAGAATTTTATCGACTTAATCTAAATGGAGTATTAGGTTATTGCTATTTAGATTATTGTATATTTAAATCAAAAAAAAAGTAAAGTATGAAATTAGTTTTAGGAATTGTTGCTGTATTGTTTTCGTTGAATGCTATGGCGCAATCATGTGTTGGAAAGTGGGTTACTATTGATGATGAGACAAATACAAAAAAATCCATCGTTAATTTGTACAAGAAAGATGGTAAATTATATGGTGAGATTGTCTATTTATTTCCAAGAGAGGGAAGAGAAGATAATCCTAAATGTGATTTATGTGAGGATGATAGAAAAGATCAACCGATTGAGGGGATGCAAATTGTACGTGACCTGGAATGGGATGGGGCAGTATGGAAAAATGGGACAATTGTAGATCCAAAAATTGGGAAAGTGTACAACTTAAAAATGTGGACTGATCCAAACAATAGTAAATTATTAAATGTACGTGGATTTGTTGGTCCATTTTACAGAACTCAACAATGGGTTAAAGTAAAATAATTGGGTTTAAATAAAAGAGAAGTCGACTCGTCGATTTCTCTGTTTGCCTTGAGAGGTTGAATTGGTGTCTATTGGCGCCTTTTCTCCTTTAAAGTCAAATTGTAAACGATCTGCATCAAGGCCGTGAAGAATAAAGTAGTCTATAATTGCCTTTGCTCTGCGCTTCGAAAGTTCAATGTTGTAACCATCTGTGCCATCTGAGTCAGTGTGTCCAATTACTTTAACACGTAAATCACTGTGTCCTTTTACAACTTTTATCATTCCATCCAAAAAGTCGAAATGTTCAGGACGGATATCGGATTCATCAAAGTCAAAAAATACAGGTTCAAATACAAAATTCTCTCTTTCTTTTAACCTTATTTCTGGCGCATTTAAACCCTCTTTTTGATCGTAAAGAAATTCTTTAAACCAAAATTGGCCTCTTTCTGAAGTTTCTTCCTTGATGAGTTTTACATCAGTACGGTAGAGAATTATTCTTCCAATTACACGTTTACAATCAATACTTTCGTAATCTCCTTCTAAATAGCCCGTGTTTTGATTAAAAATAAGATGTGCATTAAATCGACACCATTTAATGCGAGAAGATTTTGAGCTTTTTTCAATAACAATTTGTTTAAGGTTGAGTTCGTCGCCCTTTGATGATCCTGAGATTCGTTTCAATGCATATTTGTCTGTATCACGTATTTCTTCTCTAGAATAACCTGTAAATGATTCATTGGAGCCGTCGAGTTCAATGTAGAATAACGTTCCCTGATCAATTTTTTGTCCAGCTCGAATAACTACACCCTCCCAGTTGCCCTTAAAATTTGTTTGTACTATCCCAAAAAATGGAATCAAGAGTGTTAATATTAAGACGCTAAAAACTTTCATTGTCTGTTTATTCGTATTTAATCAAATAATGTTCCATGTTTCCTTGATTATTTCAGTTTAACCTGGATTTTTAGTCAAAAACATAAGGTATTAACAATTCCATGATAATTATGTTGATAAGTTCCGTTTTCTTTTACAGATTGTCCTGTTAAATGCGACTTACGTTCGTTATTTTTGTGTGTTATTGAAATCTTAGGTGACAAGCCTTAATTGAGATTAAATTATGAGTGAAGAAAACAAAAAACAAGATTACGCTGCGGATAATATTCAGGTATTAGAAGGTTTAGAAGCGGTTAGAAAACGTCCTGCCATGTATATTGGAGATGTTGGAGTTAAAGGGCTTCATCACCTAGTATATGAGGTAGTAGATAATTCAATTGATGAGGCGTTAGCTGGTCATTGTGATACGATTGGAGTTTTTATCAACGAAGACAATTCCATTACGGTAAATGATAATGGTCGTGGTATTCCAACTGCGATGCACACTAAAGAAAAGAAATCTGCATTAGAAGTTGTAATGACAGTGTTGCATGCTGGTGGTAAGTTTGATAAGGATACGTATAAAGTTTCTGGTGGACTTCACGGTGTAGGTGTTTCATGTGTAAATGCATTGTCGAAAGATTTAAAAGCTACTGTTTATAGAGAAGGAAAGATTTTCGAACAAGAATATAAAATTGGTAAACCTCAATACGATGTTCGAGAAATTGGAACAACGGACAAGACAGGTACCGATATTACGTTTATTCCGGATGACTCTATCTTTGAGGTGACTGTGTATAATTATGATACACTTGCAGCGAGAATGAGAGAATTGGCTTTCCTTAATAAAGGAATCACAATTACATTAACTGATTTAAGAGAAACGGACGACGAAGGAAAGCACATTAGTGAAACTTTCCATTCTGAAGGTGGTTTACGTGAGTTTGCTGCTTATTTAGATCGAAATAGAGAGGCCTTAATTTCTGAAGTTGTTTACTTCGAAGGAGAAAAAGATGGCATTCCAGTCGAAGTTGCTTTGACTTATAATACTTCTTATTCAGAGAATATTCAAGCATACGTAAATAATATCAATACGTATGAAGGTGGAACGCATTTATCTGGTTTTAGACGAGGATTAACGAATACCCTGAAAAAATATGCCACTGAATCGGGGATGTTAGCTAAGGAGAAAGTTGAAATTGAAGGG
>JBFHHS010000238.1:0-3995 GCA_041596895.1 Crocinitomicaceae bacterium
TAATAACACTAAAAATAACGATATGAAAATCAATATAAAATCAGTATTTCTTCTCCTAACAATAGGCCTACTTATAGCCTCTTGTGGTGGTGGGGATGATCACGCAGGACATGACCATGGAGAATCGGGGCATGAAGAACATGGAGATGAGCACGAAGAAGAAGTTCACTTTTCTGAGCAGCAGTTTGCTTCTCTCAACATGAAGATCGACTCCCTCCGCTATCGAAATATTAATTCTTATGTGCAGGCCAATGGGCAACTTGAAGTTCCACCACAAAATGAGGCAATTGTTACAGCTGTGATTGGCTCAAATGTAAAATCAATTAAAGTCATCGAGGGTGATAAAATTAAAAAAGGACAGGTGTTAGCTTACCTATCACATCCCGACTTGATTTCTGTTCAAACTGAATATGCCTCTAATTGGAATCAACTTGCATATCTTAAAGAAGAATACGAACGAAAGAAGAAGCTTTATGAAGACAATGTTGGGTCAGGCAGAGAATACCAAAAATCAAAATCCGCCTATTTCTCAATGAAAAGTCAGGTTAGCGGTGACGAATCAAAATTACGTCTACTCGGAATTAGCCCAAAGAAAATTCAAGAAGGAACAATCTACGATCAAGTAGCCGTTACCAGCCCAATAAGCGGACACATTAGAACCGTTGAAGTAAAAACAGGACAGTTTGTTCAACCAGAAAAGGAATTGTTTGAGATTGTTAACATTGAACACATCCACGCGGACCTTATGGTTTTTGAAAAGGACATGCACAAAGTGAAGGAAGGACAAAGAGTTACTTTCACAACTGAGTCAGTACCGGGGAAAGAACTGGAAGCAACAATTTATTCTATTGGAAAGGCCTTTGAACAAGACCCAAAAGCCATCCATTTACATGCAGAAATTGAAAACAAACAAGGGCTCTTGATTCCAGGCATGTATATCAATGGACGAATTATTGCCGAAGATGTTAAAACTTACGCATTACCAGAGTCAGCTGTCGTAAGAGAAGGAGACAAATATTTCATTTTCACAGCGAAAAAAGAAAAAGACAATGGCGAAATCGAATGGGCATTTCAACCAGTTGAAGTAAATGTAGGGGGAATCGATAATGGGTGGATAGAAATTAAACTACTTCAGGAACTTAGTATTGGGACACAATTAGCCTATAATAATGCATATTATATTATGGCTGAAATGAAAAAGGGCGAAGCCGAACACACACATTAATTAATCAATAAATACAATCAAAATGAAAAGTACACTTAAAACAATCAAAGTAGCAGGATTTCTACTCTTAACAGCAGTTGCATTTGCAAGCTGTGGAGGAAACGAGGATCACGATCATGATCATGATCACGAAGGACACGAGCATCATGAAGGAGATCATGACGATCATTAATTATTAATTAATCGGGTCATGAGTTTTTATCAAATAGCGTTACCTATTGGTACATTAGTCTATCTTTTACAAGTCTTTGTGATTAAATCGATTATCCAATACAAACGAACGGGCGTTAACCCGTTCGTTTTTGGAAAGTCAGATTCAGCGCATGACTATATTTCGAAGGTTTATAAAGCAATGATCTTTGGATTATGGATTGCCATAGCGCTATTCTCATTCTTTCCAGATTACTACAAGTACATTCTACCTTTTTGGTTCATGGAATATGAGATGCTTCAACATGTTGGAGCTGCCCTCGTCTTGATCTCGCTCGTCTGGGTAATCATTTCACAGAACCAAATGGCAAAGTCGTGGCGTATCGGAATCAACTATGAAGAAAAAACCGAATTGGTCACTAATGGTGTCTTCAAGTTTTCTCGAAATCCGGTCTTTTTAGGAATTCTGATCTCATACATCGGTACATTCCTCATTATCCCAAATGCAATCACATTTACCGTACTGATATTAACCTATGTCACTTTACAATTCCAAATACGTTTAGAAGAAGAATTCCTCGTTAATAGTCATGGTAAAAACTATGAAGAATATAAGAAACGAGTGCGTAGATGGATTTAACTCTCAATAAATAGTCCAGCATGGCAAGCAATACAAAGAATCATATCCTTAAAGAGTACACCCCTGCTATCGTTAGCGTAGTGTTTCTGCTGTTTGGAATTTATCTGGAGTTTATTTCCGATGTAATATTTGATGAACTCTATCTCATCATCATATACGCAATAGCCTACCTCCCTGTTGGTTTTCCAGTGGTCTGGAGGTCACTCAAACTAATTACGAGGCTTGATATTTTTAACGAGTTTTTCCTAATGAGCATCGCAACCATTGGTGCTATCTCAATTGGTGAATATGCCGAAGGAGTTGCTGTGATGCTGTTTTATTCAGTCGGAGAATTATTTCAAGGTGCAGCAGTCAGACAAGCAAGAAGATCTATTGAAGCCTTACTCAAATTGCAAGTAGAGGAAGTAACACTTATTGAAGATGGTGAACGTAGAATTGTGCATCCTGAAAATGTTAAGGTTGGTCAAATCATCCAAATCAAACCAGGAGAAAAAATTGCGCTCGATGGAAAACTGCTTACCGAAAATGCTTCATTTAATACAGCTGCACTCACAGGAGAGTCGGTACCAAGTGACAAGCAAAATGGTGATATTGTTCTTGCCGGAATGGTAAACCTGAATGAGGTGTGTGAATTGGAAGTGACAAGCGAATATCATGACACCAAACTATCCAAAATATTAAAATTGGTTCAAGATGCGGCAGGTCGAAAAGCCCCTACTCAAAGGTTTATATCAAGGTTTGCAAAGGTTTACACCCCAATTGTCGTCGTGCTTGCGACTTTACTCACTTTTGTACCTTACCTTATTGTTGAAGATTATGTGTTCACAGAATGGCTGTATAGAGCTCTTATATTCCTTGTAATATCTTGTCCATGTGCTCTAGTGATCTCTATTCCACTTGGCTATTTTGGAGGATTAGGAGCTGCATCTAGGAGTGGGATTTTAGTCAAAGGATCAAATTACCTTGATTTACTTGTCAAAGTAGATACAGTTGTAATGGACAAAACTGGAACGCTAACGAAAGGTGTATTTGAAGTGGAAGAAGTATGCACAGTTCTAGAGAAAGAAACATTTTTAAGTCATGTTGTAGAGTTGGAAAAATTTTCAAGTCACCCAATAGCTCAGGCAATTGTTAAATACGGCGAAAAAGAGCAATCTCAAATCACAACGAGCAACATTGAAGAAATACCAGGGCATGGTCTAAAAGGTCAGATAGGACAACATGAAGTAATCGCTGGAAATTATAAAATACTCGACAAATTTAAAGTCACTTTCGATGATCAGCTTAAATCAATCGTTAATACAACTGTATTTGTAGCGTTTGATGGTCAATACGCAGGGTATATAACAATCGCAGACACCATTAAAGAGGACGCAGATGCGGCGATTCGCGCATTACGAACGGAAGGCATTCAGAACATCATAATGCTGTCTGGAGATAAACAAAGTGTTGTTGATGAAGTTGCTAAAAAATTGAACATTGACACGGCCAAAGGAGATTTGCTACCTGAAGACAAAGTGAATGAAGTTGAGCTTTTAAAACAGCGGGGCAAGACAACGATATTTGTTGGAGACGGAATTAACGATGCTCCAGTTATTGCACTTTCAGATGTCGGAATGGCAATGGGAGGTTTAGGAAGTGATGCAGCAATTGAAACCGCAGACGTAATTATCCAAACGGATCACCCATCAAAGATTTCTACCGCAATACGTATAGGAAAGGCTACTAAAAGAATTGTATGGCAAAACATCTTTCTGGCTTTCGGAGTAAAATTCTTTGTTCTTATTTTAGGCGCAGGAGGTATGGCAACCATGTGGGAAGCTGTCTTTGCAGATGTCGGAGTAGCGTTGTTAGCGATATTGAATGCCGTTCGAATACAGCGTATGAAGTTTTAACAAACCCTATTGGTGTGCAATAATGGTGCGCGATAATGTTCCGTTTTGTATGATTTTGTTCTGTTTTGCACTCGAATGCATTGCA